>JBARUP010000360.1:0-4415 GCA_049645805.1 Nodosilinea sp. | reverse complement strand
GATTGCAGGTTATAGATGTGGGCCAGCTATCATGGCTGAGAACTGACCTAACGGAGCTGCAAGGTTCCAATGATGTCCTATCTAACTCGCATTGATATTTTCCCAGTCAAGTCGCTGGATGGGATTTCGGTGCCCGAGGCTAGGATTCTAGAAAGTGGGGCGCTGGTGGGCGATCGCACCTACGCCCTATTCAATCGCCAAAACCACTTCATCAACGGCAAGCACAACGCCGCCATCCACCGCCTGCGATCGACCTTTTCTGAAGATAGGGAGTCGATTGCCTTAGCGATCGCAGGCAGCGATCCCCTAGTCACTTTTCGCATACATGAGCAGCGCCTAGAGCTAGAAACCTGGCTTGCTGACTACTTTCAAGAGCCCGTTTTCGTACGAGAAAACCGCGATCTGGGCTTTCCTGACGATACCGATGCCGCTGGGCCAACTGTGATCAGTACCGCGAGCCTAGAAGCCGTTGCCGCCTGGTACGACCTCACCTTAGAAGAAGCACGCCGCCGCTTTCGCACCAACTTAGAAATCGACGGCGTGCCCGCCTTTTGGGAAGACCAGCTGTTTGGCCCCGACTCAACTCCCCTGCGCTTTGCTATTGGCAATGTGGTGCTAGCAGGCATCAATCCCTGCCAGCGGTGTATTGTGCCCACCCGTGACACCCTAACTGGCACTGCCACCGATAGATTTCAGAAAACCTTCACTCAGCAGCGGGCTGTGACGCTGCCAAATTGGACTCACCCATCAAGGTTCAACCATTTTTACCGATTGGCGGTCAACACCAATATCGTGGGTCAGGGGGGGCAAATCCTCAGGGTCGGGGATAGTGTTAGCTTGACTTGAGAGGCGTCCCTTTCTTCTTGCGCCCCAGGGCCAGCCCACCCATGATGACCAGCCCGATCGCCGCCTACGTTCACATTCCCTTCTGCCGCCGCCGCTGCTTTTACTGCGATTTCCCCATCTCTGTATTAGGCAATCAGCGCCGGGGTGAAACCTCGGGCACGGTAGAGAGCTACGTGGAGCTGATTTGTAGTGAGATTGCAGCTACCCCAAAGTTAAATCGGCACCCCCTACAAACCGTTTTCTTCGGCGGCGGCACTCCCTCGCTACTTTCTGTCCCTCAGCTGCAAAAGATCCTCGCCCGGCTCGATCGCTGCTTCGGCCTTGTCCTAGAGGCCGAAATCTCGATGGAAATGGATCCGGGAACCTTCGATTTAGAGCACCTACAGGGCTATCTCGCCGCTGGTATTAACCGTATCAGTCTAGGTGTGCAGGCCTTAGATGACGCCACCCTCGAAAGCTGCGGCCGCTACCACCGCTTGGCCGACGTGTATCGTTCCGTAGGCTGGCTGCACCAGGTCGAGATGCCCAACTGGAGCCTGGATCTGATCTCCGGCCTGCCCCACCAAACCATCAATAACTGGGAAACCGGACTGTCTAAAGCCGTCGCGCTCCATCCCCATCACCTGTCGGTCTACGACCTGACGGTGGAACCCCAAACCGTATTTGCCAAGCGCTACCAGCCCGGCGATGCCCCCCTCCCTACAGACGAACAAACGGCAACCATGTACCGCCTGGCCCAGGCCCGCTTAACTGCCCAGGGCTACGACCACTACGAGGTCTCGAACTATGCTCAGCCAGGGCACCAGTGTCGGCACAACTTGACCTACTGGCGCAATCAGCCCTATTACGGTTTTGGCCTCGGGGCCACCAGCTACACCCAGCACCAGCGGGTGAGTCGTCCAAGAACGCTAGCTACCTACAGCCAGTGGATGAAGGATTTTCAGGCAGCTAAGGGCATCCACAGCGAGCCCGTCACCCCGCCCCAAGAGCAGCTTTTAGACCGGCTGATGGTGGGGCTGCGTCTCAAAGAGGGGATTAGCGGGGACGAACTGCGATCCACCGACGGAGACGCTGCGCGATTTTCTAGGAGTGACGCTACGCGATCGCTCTGCGACCCCGCCACCTGGGCAGTCCTTCAAAAAACGCTCGCGCCCCACATCCAGCAGGGCCTAGCTGTTGTTGAAGGCGATTCCTGGGCCACCCTCCGCCGCCTGTACCTCACCGATCCCGAAGGATTTCTGTTCTCCAATGTGGTGCTTTCCGACTGCTTTCGCGCGGTGGAAGACTTAGCCGCTGGCTAATCTTTTCGCTCTGGGTTGTGCCTCGTACCAAATCCGCATTCCAAAAACCCCAAATCAAAACAGGTATTCCGCAAGGGCAAACGGCCATTTGTCCCTTACTAACCAATTGGGGGTATGCAACCAGGATTCGGTATCATTCTGCTGGGAAACCGCCGATAGTTAAGTTTCTCGCAACGGTGAATCGCTGCGCGGATGGCACCCTGCGTCTGGCCTACTTCCTCACCTCTCCGCAGCCCCACCTCCCCACTCCCTCTTCAAAAGTACGCCCCACACTAATGCCCGCACCCGCCTTTGCAGTAAAGTAGATCCCTGTGACATTTTTATGGCTGACCCATGCCCAAGGTTCTTGTTTCTGACCCCATTGATCAGGCGGGTCTCGATATTCTCTCTCAGGTTGCCCAAGTTGACGTCAACACCAGCCTGTCACCGGAAGAACTGGTAGCCACTATTGGCGACTACGACGCCCTGATGATTCGTTCTGGCACCAAGGTGACCAAGGCGGTGATCGATGCGGGCCAGAACCTCAAGATTATTGGCCGGGCCGGGGTCGGGGTTGACAACGTGGATGTGCCCGAGGCCACCCGACGGGGCATCGTCGTGGTTAACTCCCCTGAGGGCAACACCATTGCGGCAGCAGAGCACGCCTTGGCCATGATGATGTCTATGTCGCGACATATTCCCAGTGCCGATCGCTCGGTCAAGGCGGGCGAGTGGAAGCGCAAAGACTTCACTGGCGTCGAGGTGTACAAGAAGACCCTAGGCGTAGTGGGTCTGGGTAAAATTGGCTCCCACGTGGCGACTGTGGCGCGGGCTATGGGCATGAAGCTGCTGGCCTATGACCCCTTCATCTCCGCCGATCGCGCCGAACAGCTGGGCTGCCGTCTAGTCGATCTCGATCTGCTGTTTCGCGAGGCCGACTACATTACTCTGCACCTGCCTAAAACCCCTGAAACCACTCATCTGGTTAACGAAAAGGCTCTGGCCACCATGAAGCCCACCGTGCGCATCATCAACTGCGCTCGAGGCGGCATCATTGACGAAGTCGCCTTGGCTAAAGCGCTGCGGGAGGATACCATTGGCGGCGCTGCTCTAGATGTGTACGAGTCTGAACCCCTAGGCGGTTCGGAGCTAAGGGACCTGGGCAAGACCGTGATTTTGACGCCCCACTTAGGAGCCTCAACCGAAGAAGCCCAGGTAAACGTGGCTATCGACGTAGCTGAGCAGATCCGTGACGTGCTGTTGGGGCTACCGGCCCGCTCGGCGGTGAATATTCCTGGCCTGCGTCCCGAGGTAATGCAAAAGCTGCGTCCCTACCTGCAGCTAGCCGAAACCTTAGGCAATCTGGTGGGACAGCTGGCCGGGGGCCGGGTTGAAGAACTGACCGTACGCCTTCAGGGTGACATCGCCGGGGGAGACACCCAGCCCATCATGGTAGCGGCACTCAAGGGACTGCTTTCCCATGCGCTCCAAGAGCGAGTCAACTACGTCAATGCCTCCATCGAAGCCAAAGAGCGCGGCATTCACGTGATCGAAACCCGTGATGCCGACATTCGCGACTATACTGGCTCACTAAACCTCACGGCAAAGGGCAGCCTGGGCGAACACTCTGTTACCGGAGTGCTGCTGGGGGGAAGCGAAATTCGCGTCACCGATATTGACGAGTTCCCTATCAACGTGCCGCCGACTCAGCATATGCTTTTCACTCTGCACCGCGACATGCCGGGCATTATCGGTAAGATTGGCTCGCTGCTCGGCAGCTTTAACGTCAACATTGCCAGCATGCAGGTAGGGCGAAAGATTGTGCGCGGCGACGCAGTTATGGCCCTCAGCCTAGATGATCCCCTGCCCGAAGGCATTTTAGACGAAATTCTCAAGGTGCCCGGCATCCGCGATGCCTACACCGTAAACCTGTAATATCTGTACTCATGGCGGTCAATACCTGGTGGGAAGTCAAAGTCCTGTGCGACCCGGCGCTGGAAGATACGGTCTTTTGGCGATTTGACAGCTTTGGTAGCCAGGGGACGTCAACTCAGCAGCGGGGCTCCTCCTGCTTAGTTCAGGCTTATTTTCCGCAGCACCGGCTAGAGCTGCTCGATCTTTCGGCTTTGGCGCTGCTGATTAAGCAAGACGCTCTGTGCAGCCAGATGCTGCTGCCCCGTGTTAGCTGGCGACTGATTGATGAGGAAGACTGGTCTAAGAGCTGGAAAGTTCACTGGCGACCAGAGCCAATTGGCGATCGCTTTTTGATTACCCCAGCCTGGCTGGAAC
>JBARUP010000359.1:0-2323 GCA_049645805.1 Nodosilinea sp. | reverse complement strand
GGGCTATTCTCTCAGCCATGCCTTTGGGGCGGTGTTCGATAATCCTGATCTCGTCGTGGCCTGCGTGGTGGGCGATGGCGAGGCAGAAACCGGTCCGCTAGCAACGGCGTGGCACTCAAACAAGTTTCTCAACCCTGTCACCGATGGCGCGGTGCTGCCCATTCTGCACCTCAACGGCTACAAGATCGCCAACCCCACCGTGCTCGCCCGCATTGAGCCAGAGGAGCTAGACCAGCTGCTGCGGGGCAACGGCTGGACGCCGTACTACGTTGAGGGCCACGAACCTGCGCTGATGCACGAGACCATGGCCACGACGCTCGATCGCGCGATTGAGGATATCAAACACATTCAGCACGAAGCCCGCGTCAATAACAACACCAGGCGTCCGCGCTGGCCCATGATTGTGCTCAGGTCGCCGAAGGGCTGGACGGGGCCAAAATGGGTGGATGGCCTCCAGATCGAGGGCACATTTCGGGCGCACCAGGTGCCGCTTTCCGCCCCGGCTACCCATCCCGAACACCTGACCCTGTTAGAAGACTGGCTGCGCAGCTACCGGCCCGAAGAACTCTTCGACGAATCGGGGCGACTGAACCCAGAGCTGGCTGACCTGGCCCCAGCGGGCGATCGCCGTATGGGAGCCAACCCCCACGCCAACGGCGGCCTGCTGCTGCGCGATCTGGTCATGCCCGATTTTCAGGACTACGCGGTCACAGTGCCTTCCCCTGGCTCGGTTAAGGCTGCTGATGCCCACCAGCTCGGCGTGTTCCTGCGCGATGTGGTCAAACTCAATCGGGAGCAGCGTAATTTTAGAATTTTTGGCCCTGATGAAACCCTCTCTAATCGTTTGGGGTCGGTGTTTGAGGTGACCGATCGCCAGTGGGATGCCCGAACCCAGGATAACGATGAGTTCCTCGCCGCCGATGGCCGGGTGATGGAAATGCTGAGTGAGCACCAGTGTGAGGGCTGGCTAGAAGGCTATCTGCTCACGGGGCGACACGGCCTGTTCAACTGCTATGAGGCGTTCATCCACATTATTGATTCGATGTTCAACCAGCACGCCAAGTGGCTAAAGTTGACCGCAGGGCTACCCTGGCGACAACCAATCGCATCGTTGAACTACCTGCTGGCCTCCCACGTCTGGCAGCAAATGCACAACGGCTTTACCCACCAAGACCCAGGGTTTATCGATCACGTTGTGAATAAAAAAGCCTCCGTGGTGCGCGTTTACCTGCCGCCCGATGCCAACTGCCTGCTGTCGGTTTGGGATCACTGTTTGCGCAGCCGCGATTACGTCAATGTGGTGATTGCAGGCAAGTATCAAGCGCCGCAGTGGCTAACCATGGACGAAGCCGTTAAGCACTGCGCCGCAGGCATTGGTATTTGGGACTGGGCCAGCAGCAACGGCACTGCCGAATCCGAGGTCGAACCCGATGTGGTCATGGCCTGCTGTGGCGATGTGCCTACGCTAGAAACGCTGGCCGCCGTTTCAATTCTGCGGGAGCATTTGCCCGACTTGAAAGTCCGCGTGGTCAATGTCGTTGACCTGATGCGACTGCAACCGGAAAACGAACATCCCCACGGACTCAGCGATCGCAATTTCGACCAGCTTTTCACCCACGACAAGCCGGTTATCTTTGCCTTTCACGCTTATCCGTATCTGATTCACCGGCTGACCTACCGTCGCACCAATCATAGCAACATTCACGTCCGAGGCTACAAGGAGGAAGGCACCATCACTACGCCTTTTGACATGACGGTATTGAACGATCTTGATCGCTTTCATTTGGTGATGGATGCAATCGATCGCCTGCCGCATCTAGGGGCTAAAGGAGCTGACCTGAAGCAAGCGATGCAGGCTAAACTCACTTACCACAAGCAGTACATCCGTCAACACGGTCAGGACTTGCCAGAAGTTCGCAACTGGCAATGGAGTTCAGGATCAACGCTACCAGCAAAACTGCTGCGGGGAAGAACGCCTGTAGCGATCTGAAACTAAGGAAAAGGAGCCCGAATGCCCATTTAACTGAATTTATAAAACGGCGGGAAGCCAGTCACACTTACAACAGGAAAACACCATGCAAGTCCAAATTCATACCGGCCATAACATTGAAGGTCACGAAGCACTAGCCACTCAGATCAGTAGCGTAGTGGAAGAGAGCCTGAGCCGATTCAGCGATCACATTACTCAGGTTGATGTTCATCTGAGCGATGTAAACAGCGACAAAAAGGGCGGCGATCATGATATGCGCTGCCTGATCGAAGCCCGTCTCGAAGGCCTTCAGCCCATCGCC
The DNA here is from genome assembly GCA_049645805.1 of Nodosilinea sp. Lineage (GTDB taxonomy): Bacteria > Cyanobacteriota > Cyanobacteriia > Phormidesmidales > Phormidesmidaceae > Nodosilinea. The sequence continues at coordinate 32 of JBARUP010000359.1, read as the reverse complement.
GTCACCGATCAGGCCGCCACCGTAGACCAGGC
>JBARUP010000358.1:0-5579 GCA_049645805.1 Nodosilinea sp. | reverse complement strand
GTATTGGTAAGTAGTCAAATAGCCGTGGCCTTTAACCATGACCTAACCCGCTTCTGCAAAGGCGTAGTGGTGTCCAAGGCGCTTGTAGGTGGCTTCAGCGATCTGAATCTTGCCCGCCGCCCCTGGGCCTTTATACGGCTAACCGATATTGACGGCGTTACCGCAGGGGTCGTAGTCACCGCTCGCTGGGTCTGCTGCCTTAGCTCTGTGAAAACCAGGGCGATCGCATTATCAGTAGCATAGGTGCTGGTGGTTCTTTCCAGCGCGTTGTAGTACAGGTTTGGCCTATGGCAGGGTGTGAAAATCCATTTCTGGCTCTCAAAGCCAGGCTAGTAGTCGCTATATTTCTCATTATTTCCATCGGTTTAGCCCTGATATTTAGTACCCTAAGCGCCCTAGAGCTACTGCCTTTAAAAGGGGATGACCCCATTCGAGCTCCCATTCTCTACAGCCTGGTTTTCGTGAGCTTGTGCGGGATAATCGTGCTGATGGCGCGGCGGTTGCCCCTGCGGCTGACGCTGCTGCTGGGGCAACCGCCCCAGCAGCTGGCCTGGGTGAAGCTGCTGGGGCTGATGGTGGGTGTGTTTTTGTTCTCGCTAGGGGCGTCTCAGGTGTCGTACCTCGGACTGTCGGTAGTCGCTCCCGGACTCGTGGAGGCTAACCTCCGTGAGTCTCTGCTGCTGTCGTCTGACCAAGCTACGGATCCCGGTTTTTACAATCTACTGATGCTGCTGTCGGTGCTGGTAGTAGCCCCCATCACCGAAGAGTTTGTCTTTCGCGGCGTGCTGCTGCACCGCTGGGGCGTGAAGTGGGGCATTCGTCCGGCTATCATACTGACCTCAATGCTATTTGGAGTGCTGCACTCCAACCTGACCGGGCTGTTTGTGTTTGGAGTGGTAATGTCGCTGCTGTACCTGAGTACGCGATCGCTGCTGGTGCCCATAGCGGCCCATGCCATCTGCAACGCGATCGCCTCAGGGGTAGAGTTTTTGGCTACTCAGCCCGCCGCCAGCGTCAATACTCTGACAGAGTTCCGCTCTAGCTGGTGGGTGGGGGTGCTGTGCCTGCTGGCGTCAGCACCCTGGGTGCTGGGCTATGTTGTCTACCACTGGCCTGACCGTCAGGCCTTGCTGCCCTACTTTGCCAACCAGGGCATGATTAAAGGCAGGTGCCGACAACCCGAGTAATCTCACTGAGCTTCGTCCGATACCCTAGCCAGATAAGTCGCAGGGTTCGGTAATTCTCAGGACGCGTATTAGCTTTGCACCAGAGAGAATGAATTCAATTCTGAAGAACGCCTGTCGGCTGGCTCTACGGCTCACTTGGGGGCATTTGAGCTTGAAAGCTAATCGATTGATGCGTCCTTACAGGCAAAGGTGTCTGGCTCCTGGGGCTTTCAGGGAGTCAGGCACTTTTTTTGAGTTGTCCATGGTGACGAACCATAGACACAGCGTGGCTCCGCGATCGCAACTTCAAAATCTGCTCTACAGTGGGCTATGACCTTCGCCTACTGATCCGGATGCCGTTGCCTAAGCCAAGCCGCGCCCAGCCGCCTCTGGGTTTCATTCCTCCTCGCTATAAGCCCTGGGTGGTGCAGATTGGGTATATTCTGCTGCCCCTGATGCTGCGGCTGCGGCTGCGTCCCTGGCTACCGGCAGGCATTTGGCCGGTAACCTGCCACAATCCCGAGGTCCTGGCGGAGTGTTTTCGCCAGTTTCAAACGGGCAAAATACGACTGCTGCTAGCGTTTCGTCACAGTCAGGTAGATGACCCGATGTGCCTGTCATACCTATTCTCGCGGCTGGTACCCCAGGCCGCCCGGCAGCAGGGTTTTAGCCTCAAGCGCCCGATACACAGCTTCTTTATGTATGACCGGGGGATGCCGCTGTGGGCTGGGCGGTGGCTAAGCTGGTTCTTCGCGGCGATCGGGGGCATTCCGGTACACCGGGGCCGCAGGCTCGACCTCAGGGCCCTGAAGGCGGTGCGTGAGCAGATCATGATTGCCCCGCTGCCGGTCACCATTGCCCCAGAAGGCGCAACCAATGGTCACAGCGAAATTATCAGTGACCTGGAGCCGGGCGCGGCGCAGCTAGCCTTTTGGGCCGTAGAAGACCTGCAAAAGGCCGATCGCCCCGAGCAGGTGCTGCTGCTGCCGGTGGGGCTGCGCTATATCTATCCCCGTCCTGACTGGGCCGCCCTCGACCGACTGCTGGCTCAGCTAGAGGTCGACTGTGGGCTGCCGGTGCAGACGTTTAGCGACCCGGCGGCAATGGAACCGGAGGCTTACTATCCTCGGCTGCTGGAGCTGGGGCAGCACCTGCTGACCAGTCTGGAGCAGTTCTATCAGCGTTTTTACGGTTTTGCCCCCGCTCCCCCAACGCCCGAGCGAGATGATCAGGATCTCTCCTATCGGCTGAGCCACCTCCTAGAAGGAGCGCTGTCGATAGGAGAGCGGTTCTTCGCTCTGCCCAGCACCGGTACGCTGGCTACCCGCTGCCGCCGCCTTGAGGAGGCAGGATGGAGCTATGTCTATCGCGAGGACATTGCCCTCGATCAGCTATCGACCTTCGATCGCGGTTTAGCCGACTGGGTAGCGGAAGAGGCCACTCTGCATATTCGGCACATGCGCCTGGCAGAGAGCTTCGTTGCGGTGACAGGCCACTACGTTAAAGACAAGCTCGTCTTTGAGCGCTTTGCTGAAACTACCCTAATCCTCTTTGACCTAGTAGAGCGGGTAAAGGGGACGCGGGTGCCCAAGCGTCCCCGGTTGGGCATTCGTCAGGCCGTAGTTACCCTGGCAGAGCCGATTAATATTAATGATCGCTGGCCCGACTATGCTCAGTCACGGCGATCGGCAAAGGCAGCCGCAGAGAGGCTGACTCAAGACATTCAATCGGCTTTAGAAGAGCTGATTCTAACTAACCGCGAAGAGCCCGCCCTATGACGCTTACAGAGACGCGCCAGCACGCCCTGGTGGTTGGCGCTAGCCAGGGCATTGGCCTCGGCTTTGTGCAGCACTTGCTTAGCGACCTTCGCTTTGAGGCCGTGTATGGCACCTACCGCAGCCCCGAGTCTGCTCAGGGCTTGCTGGCTCTAGCACAGCAGTTTCCCCAGCTGACCTGTCTGCCCGTAGACGTGACCCAGGAGGAGACGATCGCGGCGGCGATCGCCTCCATCCAGGCCCGTACCCCCCAGCTGCATCGCGTGGTGTACTGCGTCGGCGTGCTCCACGATGGCGACTTCCAGCCCGAAAAAAGCCTGCGACAGATTACGGCTGAGAACCTGACGCGATCGTTTCAGACCAACGCCGTAGGGGCGGCCCTGCTGGTCAAACATCTGCTGCCTTTGCTCCAGCACGACCAGCCCAGCCTATTTGCGGCTGTCTCGGCCAAGATTGGCAGCATCGGCGACAACCGCCTGGGAGGCTGGTACGGCTACCGAGCGTCTAAGGCCGCGCTGAACATGCTGATTAAGACCGCTGCTCTGGAGTACGCCCGCCGCAGCCCCCATACCATTCTGACCCTGCTGCATCCTGGCACAACCGATACTCGTCTGTCGCAGCCCTTTCAGCGGGGAGTGCCGCCAGAGAAGCTGTTCTCGGTAGACCGCACGGTAGGGCAGCTTATGGCGGTGATGGACGGCCTCACCCCCGCCGACAGCGGCGAGTTCTTTAGCTGGGATGGTGCCCGGCTACCCTGGTAGCCCCTAGCTGCGGTACTGCCTAGAGTTGTTGCCCATTGGTCCTGGAGTTATCCTGAGGCCAAAGGCTAGTGAAGGCTAATAGGTTTGCAAATCATCGGTGAGGACGCGGCATGGATGGGGATATTACGAACTGGCAGCTGTTAGAAAGCGTTGGCCTAGGGCTGGGGCTAGGCGTTGCCGCTGGATTTAGAGTAGTGGTGCCCTTCTGGGTGCTTAGCGCCGCTACCCTGTTTGGCCCCGTTGAGCTGATCGACAGTATGACCTGGCTAGGCACCGCATCTGCCTTTGTGGGCCTTTCCATTGCTCTGCTGGTTGAAATTGCGGCCTACAGCCTGCCCTGGCTCGATAACGCGATCGACACCGTGGCGCTGCCGGTGGCGGCGGTAGCGGGTACGCTGCTAATGGCGATCGCCGCTAATCAGCTCGACCCCTTTGCCCAGTGGAGCGTGGCGATTGTGGCCGGGGGCGGCGCTGCGGCCACCGTGAAGGGTCTAAACGGCCTCACGCGCCTGGTGTCTACGGCCACAACGGGCGGGGCTACCAACCTAATCATTGCCGGAGTGGAGCTGGTGGGGGCGATCGCGATCTCGGTCTTTGCCCTAGTTGCTCCTGTGGCGGTGTTTGTGGTGGTGCTGGCGTTTTTTATTCTGCTGGTGCGCTTTGCTGTCAAAGCCTTTTACCGCGCCAGGAAGCCTGCCCCAGAGGCTGAGTAGGCGGCTCTAGCTTTGCCGCCGCGTGAATGGCCACTGCTGTCATCTCTGGCAGCGTAGCGGTAAACTGCCCGGCTCGATTGACCAAAATAATCTTGGCGTCGCTAGCGCAGGTGCCCCCGGTCGTCAGCCCACCCTGCACCACGTTGCAGTAGCGGCCCTGAGGCAGCTGGGTCTGAAAGGTGTGGGTTAGCGACTCGTTCTCGCGGTTGACGGCGACAAAGCCCAGGTTGCCACGGCCAAAGGCGATCTGGTTAGCCCCGTTGCTCCACCAGTCGGTGACGTCGGCTACGGCTTTGGTAGCGTTGCGAAAGCCAACCATGCCAGCAATAGCGGGCCAGCGGTGCTCGCAAACCCACTCTTCAAAACAGCTGGCTTCGCCATTTTGGTATACGGGACGAACCGTACCGTTGTCGTAGGTTGGCGGCCCCTGCTCTGAGCTATCAAAGGCAAAGCTCGACATCACCTGGGGCTTGCCATAGGGAAAGGCCAGCATAAACACATTGGCCAAGGCGTAGAGATCGCCGTTTTTGTAGGTGAGGTAGTCGCCGCCGCCGCCGTGGCCCCGCTGTTTGTCGTGGTTATCAATGAAGACAACTGACTGGGCAGAGGGGGCCAGCCCCCAGCCTTCGCCCAGGGTTTGCAGGTTGGCCAGCGTTTGGCCCTCCAGCCCTAGAAAGGCGAGGCCAATGAAGCGGCCATACTTGAAGTCGATGACGTTACCGCTGTCGTAGTAGTCCTGCTTGCGGATAGCCTCGGTGCCAGGGTCGATGACTTCTTGATAAATATAAAGACTGACGCTGGGGTGGCGATCGCGCAGCTGCGCCAAAATTGCCCCTAGCTCCTGGTTGCGGATGTGTTTGGCCGCGTCAATGCGGAAGCCCGCTACGCCCATGTCTACTAGCTCACTCATGTAGTCAACCAGGGTGGCCTGCACCGACGCAGAACTAGTGTTGAGATCTGCTAGACCCACCAGCTCGCACTGGGTAACGTTTTCGGCATTGCCATAATCGGTTACGTCCTGGCGGCAGTTGTTAAAGTCTTCGGGCCTGTAGAGGCCGGGATAGTCATATTTGGTAAACCGAGTACCGGCGCTGCCTACGCCGCTCTCAAATCCGGCCATGTGGTTAATCACGGCATCGGCGTAAATAACGACGCCAGCTCGGC
>JBARUP010000357.1:0-1600 GCA_049645805.1 Nodosilinea sp. | reverse complement strand
GTAGTCAACAGGTTGATGCGGCCTGAAGGCAGGTTGATGCGACCGATGGGCTTGATGTTTGGGGCAGTGCCTACCAAATCTAGGGCACCCTCAGCCCGCACGTCGACAATGCCTGGAATAGCCAGCCGCACATTATCAGCCAGAACAAGCTGAAAGTCCTCCAGGATGGGAGGAATAGGACTAAAGATACTGGGCTCTTGGGTGGGATCAAAGGTCAATGGCGTCCCTTCTCCACCGCCCGCTTCGGGCAGTGTCAGCACACCATCAGAGAGCAAAACCTGGCCATAGACCAAAGGAGGCAGTAAGAATATGCTGCCGTCTACAACGACCTCGCCGTCCACCTGCCCCCGATAGGTACCAGAGGGGTTGCGCAAATCGAGAGCAATATTGTCGAGGGCCACGCGAAAAGGATTGTCGGCGCTGGGGTCACTGGCTGGCGCAGAGATGCTGCTGTCGCTGAACAAGCCTGGGGCGAGGTCTTGTACCGAGGGCAGCAGCTTGAGATTGCCCTCGGCGGCTACCGTACCGTCGCTAAAGTCACCCTGCAAATTCTGAAAGCTGAGCACCAGACCATCGGTATAGACTGACCGAGCCAGGGGGCTGGTAGCGCTATCTATGACCTGAATGCGGCCCCGAAGGTTGGTTAAAGGCTCAGGCAAACTGCTAGCGCTGATGGTGACGCCCTCGAAGTTAGCCTCGCCGGTTATGTTGAGAGTAGTCAGCGCCTCTTGCACAGACTGGTTAGTAGGCCAGCGGCCTTGAACAGCCAGATCAAGATTTGCGGCACCCGACTCCCAGGCAATGGTCTGGGTCAGCAGATTGACTAAGGCAAAACCCTCATCGCGCACTTTGAGCGTGATGTCGACCGTATCGGTCTCGGGCTGCTGACTGAGACCAGGTAAGGGCAGTGGCACACTGGCCACCAGCCGCAGCGGATCTTCGATTTGGTCATCAACCGCGACCCGACTAATTAGGTTGAGACGGGCGTCTTCGTAGCTAAAGGTGGCGGTAGCTAAGTCAATGGTGTTGCGGTTGATCGTGGCTTCGTTAACGGCTAGCTGTCCCCGCACCTGAGGGTCGGCCAAGCTGCCGGTGAGAGTAGCGCCTAAGTTCATCAGACCGTTGAGGTTGTCGGGCAGCCGCAGGGGCTGACGCAGAGCGTTGAGGGGCACATTGCTGACCTCTAGGCGCATAGTGCGAGCTTCAGAATCATCGGGGTTAAGGCTAAACTCGCCGTTGAGGCTAGCCATGGCAACGCCCTGCTGGGTGGTTGCAGAGAAGTCCGAGAAGCCTGACCGCAGACTCACCGGGTCGAGCCGAACGACGCTGTCCTGGTAGCTTCCCTTGGCGACTACCTCATCAATGCGGTAGACGGCACCGCTGCTGCCGTTGGGATTGCCCCAGAGCCAGTTGGCTCCGGCTAAGTCAAAATCAACGTTGAGGCCGTCAGGAATAGCGCCATTGGCGGTGACGGTACCGGAAAAACCGCCGGTCAGCTCCTCTAGCGGGGGTAGGGGTGCAGCCTCAGCCGCGGTGGCCAGCATATCTTGCAGCTGCTGCACTTCGGCTAAGCGGCGCAGCTGGTTGAGCAGGCTGGCGC
>JBARUP010000356.1:0-6668 GCA_049645805.1 Nodosilinea sp. | reverse complement strand
GTATGAAGGCCATGCTGTGGCACCAGGATATGGGCGGGCGGTTTAACGATTATCTCTACACCAAGGAGTACAAGGACGCCTGCGATCGCGCCATTCGCGCCTATTTCAAAGGCAATCCCGTCATGCTGGGCCTGCACAAAGCCTTTCCCGACATGTTTTACGAAAAGTGTCGCGAGCTCTCCTACTATTCCAACCTGGGCCTGTTCTGGGAGGTGATGGCCCCGGTTTTCTTTGAAATGAGCGACATCTACGACGAAGGCGGCTTTGCAGGCGTGCCTGCGGCTATGGACTTTTTGGTCAACGGCATTTTCGCCGTGGCCGGTCGTCCCATCTACCACCACGTCTACGTGGGCGACGAATGTTTTGAGCTAGTGCCCAAATCCTGCGGTTTCAACTGGCTCTACGAGGCGGCGCTGCCCTACGTTGAAGCCGTGTTTTACCGCACGGCTCCTTTCCGAGGCACCAAGTCTTACAATGCCCAGGCCGGTCAGGTACCCGAAGACCAAAACGAGTTTCACTACGGCATTCTCTACGCCGACGTATTCCCTGTGGGCAGCGCGGGCATTCCCCCTACCCTGCTGATGCAGGACATGCTGCACTTTTTGCCCCCCTATCTGCTGGAATACTACGACAAGCACTGCCGGGGCGAAGACGACATCCTGATTCAGCTAGGCATTACCTTTCAGCGATCGATGTATAACGTCACCTCAGCGGTAATTCAGGCGCTGAGGGGGGCGCTGCTGTACCCACTAGACGACCAAAACCCCCGCCACCTGATGGCCAACCGCAAGTTTTTTGAAGCCCAGATGGATCGCTTCGTGCGCCCCGAAGCCCGTCTGCGCGACGTTCAGCGCTCAGAGTATCGATAGTTTTAGCTAACACGGTCCCCGCCCAGAAGGGGTGCCCGCAGAGGCAGGGTGGGTGCTGTCTACGCTTGCCTACACCTACCCCTCACAACAGGGGACTACGGACTCGCCAAAATCACGAATCTAAAATTCCTATGCCTACCATCGTTGATATTGCCGTTAGTAATGAAGGGTTTTCTACCCTAGTTGCCGCCGTCCAGGCCGCCGGACTAGTGGAAGCTCTGCAAAGCCCAGGCCCTTTTACAGTTTTTGCCCCCAATGATGACGCCTTCGCCAAGCTGCCGCCCGGTACGGTGCAGACTTTGGTGCAGAACCCGCCCCAGCTTGGCCGCATTCTTAAATTTCACGTAGTGGCAGGCAAGTACACCAAAGATGAGCTAATCAAGCTCGGCACGGTAGAGTCTTTAGAAGGCGCACCTATTCCTATCGACGGCACAGAGGGCTTCGAGGTGAAGAATGCCACGGTGCTTGCCGCCGACATTGAGGCCGACAACGGCATTATCCACGTGCTCGACAACGTGATTTTGATGGGGTAAGGCTAGCTTTAGGGCAGTCAGCTGTGGTCAGGGGGAAAACCAGGAGGCCATTTCAAGCCTGACTCAGCGCCTCGGTTTGGGCAAAAACGATGGCTGCTGAGCAGAGCTGGCCAGAAACAAGTTGAGCCTGGGTACAAAGCAGACTGATACATTTTGGAACATAATCTCAGCAGCTACACCGCGAAGCGTTTAAAACAAGTACATAGAGTTCTGAGCATCCTGTTCTATGTCGTCACCTACTCAATCCGGCTGCCCCATCACCGACCTGGTTAGCCGATGCATTCAAGCCCGCACCGTTTCTCAAAACCAGTATCAGGAGCTGACTGCCCTTGTGCTGGCAGACGGCACCGTGGACGAAGGTGAGCGCAAACAAGTCAACCGGCTGTTTGACGCTATTCAGGGCGGACGAGTGAAAATTGTGGACTGATATAGGAGTTGAGAGCCTGAGTCCTTAACTCCTATATCAGGCCCCTGGCTATTCTGTAATTCGTCCGGTTAGGGGCGAGCTTGCGATCGCCCTTCCCTGTACCGGAATGCGACCGGCCTTGTAGGCCAGACGGCCAGCTAGGGTAGCTAGCCCCATCGCCCGACCCATAGCCACAGGGTCGGCGGCTTTAGCGATCGCCGTATTGATCAACAGCGCGTCGGCCCCCATTTCCATCGCTTCAGCGGCTTCGCTGGGGCTGCCAATACCGGCGTCAACAACCACGGGCACAGCCGCATTTTCGATAATGATTTGAATGTTAGCGGCGTTGCGAATGCCCTGGCCTGAGCCGATTGGCGATCCCAAAGGCATAACGGTGGCGCAGCCCGCCTCTTCAAGGCGTTTGGCCAGCAGCGGGTCGGCGTTGATGTAGGGCAGCACCGCAAAACCCTCTTTGACCAGCTGTTCGGCGGCTTCTAGAGTGCCGATGGGGTCGGGCAGCAGGTACTTCTCGTCGGGAATAACTTCTAGCTTGATGAAGTTATTGTCTTCCTGACCCAGCAGCTTGGCCATTTCGCGACCCAGTCGGGCAACACGAACGGCGTCTTCAGCAGTTTTGCAGCCAGCGGTATTGGGCAGCATCCAAATCGTTGACCAGTCGAGGGCGTCAGCTAGGCCTTCGTGGCCGGGGGCGCTGGTTTGCACCCGCCGCACCGCCACCGTGACGATATTACAGCCGCTGGCGGCAATGCTCTGACGCATGGTGGCAAAATTGTCGTACTTACCCGAGCCGGTCATTAAGCGCGATGAAAACGTGCGCCCGGCAATGGTGAGGGGCCTATCGGCCAGAGAGCGATCGGCGGCAAGATCGGCAGCCGAGGCGGGGGCATGGTCGGTAAGGGGCATAGCCTGAGGGTTAGAAAGAACGGCGGGCGGCGGCGGTAGTGGGGAGGGATAGGTGTGGAAACGTCGCCAGGAGAATGGCTCTAGCTGAGCGGGAGCTTGTTTAAGCACTGCCTGAGCTACGAGCTGAGCGGTGACTGGGGCAAGCAAGATGCCGTTGCGGTAGTGGCCCAGCGCTAGGGTGAGGTTATCGGCCGGGCCGGGACCAAGAATAGGCAGTTCGTCGGGGGTGGCAGGGCGATAGCCCCACCAGGTTTCGTCGAGCATAAAGTTAGCCAGCTGGGGCAGCAGGGCGATCGCATGGCCTAGCAGCTGGTTGACGCCTCCGGCGGTGTTGTGGGGGGCGAAGCCATCCTGACTCGTGGCCCCCAGCACAATCCGGCCATCGCGCCGGGGCACAATATAAATGTCTTCGCCAAACAGCACCCGCTGCAGCGGCTGCTCTGTACCGCTACCAGGGGGCACCCGCAGACTGGCCATCTCGCCCTTCTTGGAAAATACCGGCACGGGCAGCAGCTCGTGGGCCCAGGCCCCGGTAGCTAGCACAACATGCTCGGCACTAAAGTCTCCGGCAGCAGTGGTGCAAACCCGCTCAACTCGGCCCTGATGCTGCTGTAGAGAGATCGCCCCAGTGCCCTCGTGCAGAGTAATGCCTAGATCACTCGCCGCCTGGCGTAGGGCCTGTACCAGCAGCCGATTGTCGACCTGGCCCTCGTCGGGATACCAGAATGCGCCCTGTACTGAGCCGTCCAGACCAGGCTGGTAGTAGCTGAGCGTGGCCGCGTCAAGCCAGCCCTCAGTAGATGGTTTGGGCGCGACGCGGCGCGGTGCTAAAATGCCGCAGGGCCAGTAGCCCACCGACTGCCCCGTGAGGGATTCAAGCTTGCTAATCCAGGTGGGATAAAGTCTCAGGCTGCTTAGACACAAATCTCTCATGGGCCCAGACGTCAGGGCCTCGGCCTGGGGCGCTAGCATACCCGCCGCGGCGTGGCTAGCCGCTTGGGCAAAGTCGCGGCTGAGCACTGTAACGCTGGCTCCCTGCTGGTGCAGCTCTAGGGCGATCGCCAGACCAATGACACCACCGCCCACCACCAGGACATCGCTTCCCTGATTTACCATGCCGTTTAACTCAAGCGCTCAATGCCATCTTAAGCTACCTAAGGCTGCGATGGTCGTCGACCGACAAAGGAAGCATTGCTGAGCTGCTACCAAAGAGCTGGGATAGAGTCTAAATCAGCATCTCGCGCCGGGCGCTGAGCATCGCCTGGCTGCACCAGCCCCGGCTGAATAGGCGCAATGTCGCCCGTTGTCGTCGCCGGAAAGGTAGCTGCTCCCTCGGTGCGTGGAATGACGTTGCTCGCGCCGTTGGGAGAAATTACGCTTCGTCCACCGGCAGGCGTGCCGTTGGCCTGATTGCCAGCGTTGTCACCCCCAGCCCTAATGCCGTCACCAACTTCGCTCTGGCGCTGCACCAGTTGTCCAGCCTGCTCTAGGGAAACCGTACCCAGGTCGCCAGCGTTGTCGCCCTGGCGAGACACCTGGGCCTGCTCGGAATTGCCAGAAATACGGTCTAGCCCACCAATAAGTAACACTACCAAAGCGGCCAAAATGCCGCCGAAGATAAAGCGGTTCATAAGCTTCCTTACCCACACCTAAGTTCTATCATCGCTCAAATCAACCCCAACTGGCGCAGAAAAAATGATTTCTTGCCTGCCGCCAAGTTAGCCTTTCCACGTCTACGCAGGCTGCATCATCACAATCTCAAGCTTGAGGTCGTTGAAGTCGTCAAGGGTATCTTGGTCCTCAAAGGTAAGGTCGTAGCGGTTGCCGTTGGCATAGCGAGTGCGCTTAACTCTGACCCCAAAAGCATCTCGCCAGGGGCTGCGAGCGGTCACCCGGTTATCGCCGTCAAAGTAGTAGGTAAAAATGTCGGTCTCTTGAGGCATCACGTACCAACCAGTCGGGTTGTTGTTGACAACTTCCTGCTGTAGTTCTGATGCGGGGGGCAGCTCATTAATAGGGCGAGGAGCAGCATTTTCCTGGTATACCCGCAGCCGCTGACGAAATAGAGCGTCGCCACCGTAGATGCGATACCACATCTGATGAGGAACGGCGGCGCTAGTGGTATACACCGAGTAAGCCGTTGCCGCAGGCATGGTCACAACTTCGTACTCACGAACCAGATCGCGCAGGGGCGGAGCCTGCTGAGCAGGAGCTTGTAGACTCAGGGGTGAAGCCAAAAGCAAGACCGCTCCCAGAGTCGCAAGCAAACCATAGACTACGCCGCGTCGCTTCATGCTCTCAGCCACTAAAATGGATTTCTCCAAAGAATAACTCAGTTTTTTCGGTTGAGAAAGCCAAAACGGGCTTTCTGCCAGGCTGACGGCTTCAGATAATGCTTTGTAGGGCCTGAAGATTTGCTCCGCAAATGGCGGGTAGATGATGGGTAATTTTTTCAATATCCCAGCGCCACCACTGAATCTCTAGCAGGGCTGCAACGGTTGCTGCTTCAAATCGGTAGCGAATAATTTGAGCAGGGTTGCCGCCCGCTACTGCGTAGGGGGGAATATCCTTAGTCACTACTGCCTGAGCCGCGACGATCGCTCCATCACCTATCTCCACGCCGGGCATCAGGGTAGCACCGTAGCCAATCCAGACATCGTTGCCGATTACGGTGTCGCCTTTGTAGGGCCATTCGCTGGGCATTACGGTCTCCCAGCCCTGACCAAACACAGGGAAAGGGTAGTTGGTGAACCAGTCGGTGCGGTGATTACCGCCGTTCATGATGAACTTGACGCCGGAGGCGATGGAGCAAAACTTGCCAATGATTAGCCGGTCGCCAACAAAGTCAAAATGATAGAGCACGTTACGCTCGAAGTTTTCTGGGTTCTCAGCATCGTCGTAGTAAGTGTAGTCGCCAACGATGATGCTGGGGTTAGTGACGAGGGTGTTGAGAAATGCCGTACGGGTAACGCCAGGAATGGGGTAGCGAGTAGTGGGGCTGGGGCCGTGGGTCATAGGGCTGAAGCAAGTTTAGAGTTACGAGTTAAGACTGTCCTAAAAACAGGCCGCTTTCGGAGCAGACCCCGGCTAGAGGCTTATCCCACACGTCTTTGGGCAGGTTGGGCAGACGGGCATACTCAAACACAATGCCCACTGTGGGAATGCTCTGCCACAGGGGCTGGCAGAGCAGGCGATCGTAGTAGCCGCCGCCGTAGCCGAGGCGGTAGCCGCGCACGTCGCAGGCAACGGCAGGCACCAGGATTAGATCGACTAGGGACAGGTCTACCTGAGGCGATCGCGGGTGGGGCTCGACAATGCCGTAGGCTCCCTTGCGCAGGGGCCACTTGCTCTGGGCTGACCAGTAGTGCCAGTGCAGCTGTTTATCGACGCAGCGCGGCAGCCCCCAGCGCGAATGCTGCGCCGTCAGGGGGCTGAGGTCGGGCTCCTGACGAAAGCTGGTGTAGGCCAAGATCACCCGGCACTGGCGAAAGTAGCTCCAGTTGAGCAGGTGGTCGCAGATGCGATCGCTTTTTTGTCGCCACACCTGAGCGGGAATGCTTTGGCGAGCGCTGATCAGGCGGCGGCGCAGGTCGGACTTAACCGAGTGGTTCTCTGAGGGAGATTGAATCACAGGGATTGAACAGACGGTGGACAGCCAACAGCGATGCTGAGACCAATCAGCGGGGTTTAAGCTGAAACAGCAGGCCAAAGGAGCTGCCGAAGCAGCGCTGTTTAGAGCAGACCGAGTCCTCAGTGGTACCACACGATCGCAGCGATCGGCCTCGCCCAGACGAGTCTCGCTGCCGAATGTGATTGTCTCGGCTGCAGCTCTCTATAGCGCTGCCTGCTGGCCAACGTACATCGCGCGCAGCACCAGGGCAGGATCTACCCAATTGTCCTGGTATTTTAGGCCCCAGTGCAGGTGTGGTCCAGTGG
>JBARUP010000355.1:0-7355 GCA_049645805.1 Nodosilinea sp. | reverse complement strand
GAGTGGGAGGGGGAGGAGCCTGCCCTGAGCTGGCCAAAGGGTGAGTGTTGTGGTGGGCGGTTTGGAGACAAGCGTTAAAGATGATGGAGCGGATGTGGCCTCCGGCGAGAGGAAACTGACGGGCCAGAACGTCGAAATTGAGCTGACTGGCATCCACCTGGGGGGGAATCAACTGCTGCCACAGGCGGCGGCGCTCGCGCTCGTCGGGCAGAGGGAACTCAATGATGTAGCGAAGGCGGCGGAGAAAGGCTTCGTCTAGGTCTTTTTGGCGGTTGGTAGCGAGAATGGCTAGTCCCTTAAAGCGCTCCATGCGTTCGAGTAGGTAGCTAATTTCCAGGTTGGCGTAGCGATCGTGGGCGTCTTTGACCTCGGTGCGACGGCCAAACAGGGCGTCGGCTTCGTCAAAAAAGAGCACGGTGTCGGACGTATCGGCGGTGTCGAACAGACGCTTGAGATTTTTCTCAGTTTCGCCAATGTACTTATTCACCACTTGAGACAGGTCGATGCGGTACATGGGCAGGCCCAGCTGGTGGGCTAGGGCCTCGGCGGCCATGGTTTTGCCGGTGCCGGGTGGCCCCGCAAACAGCACCGAAATGCCGCACTCGTTCCAGGCGCGGGCGGTGCCCCACTGGTAGTGCACCTGGGTCAGAGCGGCCATAGCCTGAAGAATTTCCTGAAACTGCTGGTGCTGTTTGGGGGGTAGCACTAGGTCGCTGTCGCTAAAGCGAGGGGTGACGGGCTGGGCCAGATCGCCAATATCCAGGCCCATTTCGGCTCGGCAGGCGGCAGCCAAGTGCAGGGTAGTCAGGCTGCCAAGATCTCCCGGGCGAGAAATACTCTGGGCAATGCGGTGAATTGTCTGGGGTTCGTAGCGAAACTGGCGGGCGCATTCGGCTATTTCGTTCTGAAGTTCGGGGCTGGTGTTGGTTTCTTTCAGACCCAGGGCGCGGTACCAGGTCGCGCTGCGATCGCAATACCCCAGCCTCGGCAACTCCACAATCGGCAGCACCTGCTGGCTGGCGAAGGAGGCTAACTGACTGCGATCGCGCATCTGCCAAAACACCGCGATCGGCAGCGCCGCCAGCCCCAGCAGCTCCGGGTATCCTCCCGACTGACCACAGCTCTTCTCAGCGGTGCGCTCCGGCAAGAACACATCTAGCCCTCGCAGCCAGCAAAGGGTCAGCAGCGTGCTCAGATATTCACCGCTGGCCGCTGCCGTTTCGCTCAGCGCCGCCACGGATCGCCCGGTGACCTGGGCAATTTTCTGAATAGTGACCTGAGCCGGAGCACCTGCTGCTCCCTGAATGGGCACAATACGCAGGCCGGTCGAGGGGGTGCGCAGTCGGTTGGCTACCAGCTGCTCTGCTTCCGACAGATCGGGCAGGAGCGTGGTCTCTAGGGGCCAGAGGGTGAGGGCAGGCGGTAGCTCAGGCGGCGCAAACAAAAGCTGGTGGGCCAGCAAGGGCGGCACGGTCAGGGGCGTTTGCCAATCACCAGGGCCTGCGTCGGGGGGCGATCGCAGCAGGCCGTAGCGCCAGAGAGGGTGCCCGCGATCGCAGACCGGCAGCAGATCGGCGGGCTCATCCCACAGTTTTTGGGCCAGGGCCAGGGTGGGCTGGGTAGCGGCCAAATTATTCTGGCAGGTGGCGATCGCGGCCCCGGCGGCGGGGTCAAAGGCAGCCAGCAGAGCCAAAGCCAGCCCTAGGGCGGCGGCATCCTCTAGAGCTAGCGCATTGATAACCCAGCTAAAGCTGCCCTGGGAGATTGGTCCACCCTGATCGGGAAGCGTCTCAATCTGCTCTGTCAGGTAGCAGGCAGTGACGTCCGTGGCAAAGAAGTGGCGCTGCTCCTGCCAGTAGCGGCTGAGATCGAGGCTTTCGCTAAGGCGATCGTCCACCGGTGGCATCGCTGCCGGAGCCGGACTGTAGCCCTGCTGGTGCCAGCGCCAGCAGATCTCTCGCCGCAGCCGCAGGGTGACCTGTCGTAGCCAGTAGTTAGCGCTGGCGTCAGCCGCTTGCAGGGCGGGGGAAAAGGTAATCGGCTGGCTTCGGGTAGTCATAGCGTCAGTAGTTTTCATAGCGTCACCACCGGGCTGTTGTTCGCCTGCTGCCCGTTGACCCGTAAAATGACGCGATCGCCAGCCGCAGGAGCTGTATCCACGGCGCGAATCGGCACTCGCAGCTGAGTTTGTAGAGTGGTGGGCAACTCCGCAGATTCCACCGCGTCGAACACCTGGGCAGTGGTGCCCGCCCGATATAGGGCGACAAAAATATCGTCTGCCGCTGTGCCCAGTAAACGCCCATTGAGCGTTAGCACCCCTTGCACATCGGGATTAGCGCTGGGGGCGTAGGCCGCGCTACTTAACGACGGCAGCAGATTTAGCACCAGCAGGTTGCTGCTGCGCTGGTGGTCGTCGGGCAGAGCCTGCACCACGCACAGGGCGTGACTCCCCGCCGAAATGACGCCGCCACTGCTGATATCGCCGTTGACCTGCGCCTGAATCTCGCTGGGCGACTGGGCCATGATAGTTAGATTCACGTCTCCTAGGCGCACCGACAAACCGCTGAGCGCCAGATTTTGTCCCTTAATAGTGATGGTTGGCACTACCGCCATCGGCGCGTCCAAATCGGCGGGGGTAATGCGCGGGGGCGAGAGATCCTTTAGCATCGGCCCCATCGACGGCAGTACCGGAATCTTGATGCCTTCTGCACCGATTACCTGGCCCGCTTCGTAGTCAATACCCACCAGCAGCGAGTAGGATGCAGGCTGGCGAGTGGTGATCATCACCGGGCGCACCTCAAACCCAATCGAGCAGCGGTATTTCTCCTCCGAACCCTGCATCACCTTCGAGAGCAAGTCAGAAGGGGTTTGGTCGAAGGTGATTTTCAGCGGTTCTGGGTTGTCTTGCAGGGCAGCGCGGGTGTTCAGGGGGCTGATAGAGCCAATCAGGGGCAAAAAGGCCAGCTCCTGCAGGGCGCGCAGGCCGTCTCCTAGCAGCCCGTGGGCTAAAATGCTGTCGCTGTCGCCGCTGGCATCGAAGGCGGTGAGCAAGTACTTCAGCACCAGCCACAGCGGAAAGGGCTGGCCGTGGTCTAGGGCCTGGTTACGCAGGCTGGGGTCAAACTGAATTTCGTAGAGAAACAGGTTGAGTTTAGGGTTTTGAGACGAAGTTGCCGCATCCTCGGGCCGCCCCACGGTGACGTCGGCTTCGGGCACCGTGGGGGGCAGCAGGTGCTCGCGCAGCAGCTGGGTGACGGCACCCATGGCTTTTCCAGTGTCGGCAAGGGCCATAGTTTTAGCGCAGACGAAGGTAGTGACGGCTGAGGCGGGGGGCGGGGCGCGACGATCGAGACGATCGCGCGGGCGCGGGCGGCGCAGGCGGTCCTTCAACCATGACCTCTATCGACCCAATCGAGATCACGGTGGTAGGTTCGGTGGCAGCGAGGGAAAATGGCGTCAAGACAGTAGCTTGATCCATCGTCGCTGACCTTTGGTCCTGACGCTGACGGGCGGGGGGCGTCAGCTCAATTTCCCCAGCCACGATTTCCTGACTACCCCGTGGTGACGCTTGTTCTGGCCTGGGTTCCGGTGGGGCCAAAACCCAGGTCCGTGCTGCCTGGAGGGTTTGTAGATAGGTGAGAGATAGGGCTGAGGAATTTTCTAAGGGTGCTGCTGGAGGAGAGGACTGCGATCGCTCAACCTCTAAATCCGGCAGTACGACCGCAGGCTGAAGAGGCTCGGCGACCAGAGCTTTGGTTAGACGTGGTGGACTGTTCACCTCGCTATCCGTTACCCGCTGGTCTTTTATAGAGATAGCCTCAGAATCAGAAGGCGGCTGATCGGACGAAGATTCCGAAAACTCCTTTATTGAGGTCAATGGGGAGGCGATCGAGGACAGTCTTACAGAAGCCGATTCTTGAACCAGTGATTCTTGAGCCAAGGATTCCTGAGCCAAGGATTCCTGAGCCAATGGCTGAGATTCAGCGGGTGGCGGCGGCAGCGGTTCTGAGTTCATACCAGGGGGTGAACTGGCCGGGAGAACGGTCGGTAGCACCGATCGGGCCGGGGCTGGAGTCGCAGTAAACTCCTCTACTGTGGAAAATATTCCCTGAGCTGGCTTAGAAGGTGGGATGGGCCCCGACTGAACGGGGACAGCCGCTAGCCCGGTTTGCTGGCTCAGGCGAGTTAAATAGCTCATTCGTGCCCCCCCTTGCGATCGATCAAGGTTAGGTAGCGATCGCGCCGCCACTCCGGCAGAGCCAAAATGGCTCGCTCGCTCCAGTGATAACGGCTGGCCAGTTGGTGCACCGTTTCGATCAGGCGTTGCTGCACCCGCTGAAGCGATCGCAAGGCCCAGCTTCCCAGGTCAATATCGGGCTGGGCGGGCTGGCCGCAGTGGGGACAGGTGACCTCCAGACTAAAGTTAACCAGCGGATCGAGGTCGTCTAAAGCCTGGTTAAGGGCAGGCAACACCGAAGCCAAATCCGTCGGCAAGGGATTAGATGAATCCTCTGGCGACGGGGCCACCAGCAGACTATGCAGCATGGTTTGCAGATCGGGTGGTGCACCCTGGGTAGACTGAGTTAGCCAGGTCAGCTGGTCATGCCCGGTGGGTCGGCGCACCTGAAGGTTTTTTTGGTGAAGGGATACCGTCGCTACATCCTGAGCGGTCTCGGGCTGGAGCTGGTGCAGGGCATCAAGGGCGAGCGCCACCTCCATCATCTTTTGGCAGATGGGGCAGGTCACCATCAGAGCTAGGGTTGGCCCCATCTCTAGCGCCACCACGCTCAGCAGCCCCGCTGTGCGATCGCTCACCCCCCAGCGCCAGAAAAACTCTGGGTCTAGGCGATGCCCTTGGGCATCGCCTAGACAGGCGGTCAAGATATCGGTCTCGAGCTGGGGCCGCAGCGGCTGCTGAAAGTTAATTTCTAGATCCTCCACCTGCTGACCATACCGACGTAGACCTAGCGGCAGCGATACCCCAAAGGCATCAGCCAGCGGCGTTGGTATGACTGGAAACAGTAGGGGACTATTGCTCGGGCTCGGTGAAGCTGGGCTCTGAGGGTTCCGTGACATCGTAATCCCGCTCCCATCCTTCGTTTTGCAGTTGAATACTTTGGATTGCGATCGCGTTGGCGTTGGCGTCGAGCTCGGGCATCGCCGTGAACTCAGACACCCAGCAGCGGTAGATGCGGTAGGCGATCGCTACCTGCCCCGCCTCATTCATCGTCTCGACGATGATGTCTTTGCGAAAGTCAGCCAGCGACACCTCAGCCCCCAGGCCCGAGCCGTAGTTCCAGATCTTGTTGGCCCACTTCTCAAACTCGGTGTCGTGGGTGACGCCGCGCTCCAGCATAATTGCCTCAAACTTCGACCGACCAGGCGAAAAGCGCGAGGTGCTGGGGTCACCACCCTCGCGGTGCTCGACTACCTCGGTGGTGCGTTTGAGCGCTCCCACTTTGCTGACGCCCGCCACGTAGCGGCCATCCCACTTGACCCGAAACTTAAAATTTTTGTAGGGGTCAAACCGTTGCGCATTGACGCTAAATTGAGCCATCTGCCCGTCTCCCTTAGGTAGCGAGGTTGCCCGCAATCTGCTGGAACTTGATAATTACAAACTCGGTGGGCTTCAGCGGCGCAAAGCCCACCACAATGTTGACAATGCCGCGATCGATATCGTTTTGGGTGGTGGTTTCGCGATCGCACTTAACGAAGTAGGCATCCCTCGGCGTCGCCCCTTGAAATGCCCCCTGCCGAAACAGATTGTTCATAAACGCTCCGATATTGAGGCGAAT
The DNA here is from genome assembly GCA_049645805.1 of Nodosilinea sp. Lineage (GTDB taxonomy): Bacteria > Cyanobacteriota > Cyanobacteriia > Phormidesmidales > Phormidesmidaceae > Nodosilinea. The sequence goes on along the minus strand of JBARUP010000355.1, from coordinate 1,560 downwards.
CTGCGACCACAGCGGCTCGTCGTTGGGCTCAAACACCACCCACTGGGTGCCGCGATAGAGACTTTCTTCTAGAAACAGCGCCAGCCGTCGCACCGGAATATATTTCCATTCCGAGGCGAGGCGATCGGCTCCCTGAAGGGTGCGAGCCCCCCAAATCACTCGCCCTACCCCAGGAAAAGCGCGCAGGCAGTTTACCCCCAGCGGATTCAGCTCACCGTTTTCCGCGTCTGTTAGGTTCACGCTCAGGGCTGTAACTCCGGCCAGGGTCGCCTCCAATCCCGCAGGCGCTTTCCACACCCCACGCTGGGCATCGGTACGGGCAAACACACCGGCTACGGCACCGCACGGCACAAACTCCTCCAGCTGGTTTTCCCGCAGGGGGTTAGCCTGCCTCAGTCGCGGGAAGAAGAGGGCGGCATTCTCGCTGCGAGTGCCGATGTGCTCCGTCATGGCATCCAGAATTTCGTCACGGGCGGTGGCCTTGTTAGTCCAGCTGCTGGGCGGGTCAACCAGCAGCATGGCCCGTCGGGCTTCGCAGTAGACCGCCGCCGCTGTTACGACGCTAGTGTCGACGTCGCCGGTAGATAGATAGGAAGGAATGCAAAGCAGGTTGAACAGATCGGCCTGCTCCAGGGCGTAGAGCCCCCGCTTATCGTCCCGCATGGTGGGGTCAGCCGGGTTGTCAAACGTGAGGGAAGTTAGGGCCGTGCCATTACCTCCTCCCGTTGCCAATACCGGTACATCCGGCCCGGTCGGCGTGTCGGTGGGTCGGACATTAGGCAGCACCCAGTCCCCGCTACCGTCCCTGACCACCCGCACTAGCTGCGACTGCTGCTCTAACACGATCGGCAGGTAGCGAGGACTGCTGGGGTCGATGGACACATTTAAAAATGTTTCTGGAGACCCTAGCAGGTCACCCGTAACGCTATCGGCCTCAAAGACAACTAGATTAAATAGGATGGCGGGGTCTTTGGTGTTGTAGTCCACAGTGGCCTGTAAATTACTGCCCCAAAGTCCGACGTTAGAAGCCTCCAGCTGCAAAAAGTCGTTCGGCGCAGCCGCCCCGGTAGGCAAATCTACCGTGGCAGTCATACCCCCGTTGTGAAGCCGCACCACAATAGCTTGACTACCGCCGTTCAGGTAAAAATCTCTGACTGCAAACCCTAGGGTGCTTTCCTGCCAAAGTCCGCCAAAAACGCGGCTAAAGTCGGCATAGCTATTGATCGTAACGGCTTCGTTTACTGGGCCTCGTGCAGCTCGGCCCACAAAGGCCGTAATCGAGGTAGCAACACCGGTAATGGTGCGTACACCACTGGGGATCTCTTCAATGTAGACACCTGGATAGGTGGGGGTAATGGGCATAGTCGCGTCCTCTTAGGTGGTGAGGGTTTGCAATGGCTAACAGAATGGCCTTGACCTAGGGTGTAGTCGCATTGCGACCGACCAAAATTTCAACCACCGCTCGGTTAACAGCTGGATTTGCTGGATCGGCAAGGTAGGTGCTAGTGAATCGCAGAGATCTTGGAGCCAGCCCAAACACAGCCAGCGCTCCGCCAACGT
>JBARUP010000354.1:0-11643 GCA_049645805.1 Nodosilinea sp. | reverse complement strand
CCTGCTCGACTCGCTCGGCTGCGGTGTTGCGGGGGGCAACCTCAATTTGTACCGGCGATTTAAGCAGAGTGTGGGCTAGCTGCTGAATGGGTTTTGAGAACGTGGCCGAAAACATCAGGGTCTGGCGCTCTTCAGGTAGGCGAGCCATGATTTTGCGGATGTCGTGGATAAAGCCCATGTCGAGCATGCGATCGCACTCGTCAAGCACCAGAATCTCAATTGCGCTGAGATCGATGGTGCCCTGGCTAACGTGGTCAAGCAGACGGCCTGGTGTAGCGATTAGTATATCGACCCCCTGGCGCAGCTGGCGCAGCTGGCCACCAAAGCTAACGCCGCCGTAGATCATGGTGGCCCTAAAGGGCATGTGCTTACCATAGGTGGTCACGCTGTCGCCGACCTGGGCCGCTAGCTCGCGAGTAGGGGTAAGAATCAGCGCTCGGGGAACGCGTCGACCGCCGCTTTTGCTATCTCTTAGCCGCTGCAGCAGCGGTAGGGTAAAGCCTGCGGTTTTGCCGGTGCCCGTCTGGGCACTAGCTAGAATATCCTGCCCCTCTAGAATCGCGGGAATCGCCTTTTGCTGAATTGGTGTTGGCTCGGTGTAGCCTTGATCGGCAACCGCGCGAAGTAGACCGGCCGCAAGACCGAGTTGCTCAAAGGTCATGAAAATGTTTGCTCCGAATGGTGCCCCTACCCCAAATCAACTACCTGGGCCCAGTCATAAGAGCATAGAACTGTAATCAAGAGAATGGCTGCTAAGCAAATTCTGTTGGTCAGCGCAGACCGGATGGCTGACGAAGCTACATCCTAACAGAAAAATCCTAGTCGGTAGTCAGCACTGGCTAGATACAGGCCGGGCTTTGGCAGGGTAGATAGGCTCTATTTGCTCAGTGATGCAGATTGAACAGCCGACACTGCGTTTGTAAAGCGTCGATGAGAGAACGCAGCTGAAGGCAGGCTGGCTTTAAGGCCAAACTTGGCCCTCTCCAAGAATTAGATATCATATCTGGCCAGAAACCCGTTTTTTCTAGTTCTAAAGACTCTGCGAATTCCCTTTGATGTGCGTCGACTTGCCGATACCGTGAATACGCTGGGGATAGATATATCTAATAGGCCTCAGGAGAGCGGCTGTAGCTAATCTCCTCAGCAGGCTGTGTTAACTACCGCTTGAATCGTCGCTGCAGACGCGTATGTTGACCTTATATTCCCCAAACTACTATGCCTAGAACCTTTCTACACACCAGCACACCTTCCGAAGATGAGTCTAGACCCCTTCTCAAGGGCAATAGCTCTAAAGAAACAACCTCTGGCCATCGCGAAAAAGTGCGCATTCTCGTCATTGGTTGCCCCACAGCGATCGATCGCGTAGTTTCAGAAATGAGCCACGTAGGCTTTTCTGACTCGATTGAGTGGAGCAAACCTATGCCCACCGATCGCCAGCAGGAGTCGATGCGAGTGCTTACCCGCTACGTCTTTTCTGGTTCGGAGCAGGCCCTTGAGGGCTAAATGACTGACCCCCTCAGCCCTTTACCCTGGCCTACCACTGCTTTCTGTAGTGGTACTCGGTGTAGTGCTTTATCTGACGGGCCATGCGGCGGATGCCTTCTTTTTCATCGCGACGAATGAAGGGCAGAAACAGGCGGGAGAGCACCCCAGAGATCCGCTCTTGATGGATGTATTTGGTGCGGTTGGGGCCAACATCTTCGAGTTCAAACACGTGTTCGCTTCTAAAGCCTGGGCCTTTGGCAAGCCAGCGAAGGCAGTAGTTGGGCCGCACCAGCAAGAGGCGGGGCTGAAACTCGGTTTCATCTTCGCCTTCGCGGCGGCGCAGGGAAAGGAAGATTTCGCCCCCCTGACGCATAGGCAGATTAGGGTCGCAGTCGTAGAGAAAGGTGTTCCAGCGGTGCCATTCTTCTTTGCGCACAAGCGCGTCCCAAACGGCAGCGCGGGGGGCACTGATGATGACTTCGCTGTAGAGACTAGGCATCGTGGTGAAGAGGTAGCCCGAGCCGTGCGTGGGTACACAGACGCTGCTGTTATCTTCACACACACTGGGGTTTGCGCTATTGGGGAGAGGCTGGGAAGATTCTGTCGAAGCAGAATCAGCGAGAATACGCCAAGTCACCTAAACTGGAAAGCTGGTTTTAATATTCCCTGACGACGACTTTTTTGCTGGCGCGATCGCCCAAAGGTTCTGGCATGGCAACTCTCAACCCCAACCCTAGTTATAGTCTCAGTCTGCGGCTTAAGATCCCAAACAGGACCGGTATGCTGGCCCGGGTAACCCAGGCCATTGCCGAAGCGGGGGGCAATTTGGGCGACTTTGAGTTGATTAACCGCACTCGCTACGACATGGTGCGGGTGCTGCACGTTGATGCCTCTGGCGAAGACCATGTGGAGAGCATCATCGCAGCGGTCAAGTCCGTTGAAGATATAGAGATTCTAGAAATCTGCGATCGCACCTTTCAGATTCACGAGGGCGGCAAAATTAGCGTTGAGAGCAAGCTTGAGCTGCACAACCAGGACGATTTGGCAATGGCCTATACCCCTGGCGTAGGGCGGGTCTGTGTTGAAATCGCCGAGCACCCCGACCGGGTTTTTGACCTCACTATCAAGGGCAATACCGTAGCCATCGTCACCGACGGCAGCGCCGTCCTTGGGCTGGGCAATCTTGGCCCTACCGCCGCGCTGCCGGTGATGGAGGGTAAGGCGCTGCTGTTTAAGAAATTTGCGGGGCTAGACGCCTTTCCCATTTGCCTCGACACTCAGGATACCGACGCCATCGTGACGGCGGTAAAGCAGCTTGCCCCCGTCTTTGGTGGGGTTAATCTGGAGGATATTAGCGCCCCCCGCTGCTTTGAGATCGAGGCTCGTCTGCGCCAGGAGCTAGATATTCCGGTGTTTCACGACGATCAGCACGGTACCGCCATTGTTACCCTAGCGGCGCTGGTCAACGCCCTGAAGCTGGTGAACAAATCTCTGAGCCGGGTCAAGGTAGTGATCAACGGGGCCGGGGCGGCAGGGGTAGCGATCGCCAAGCTGCTGCAAAAAGCTGGGGCTACAGCCATTGTGCTGTGCGATTCAAAGGGCATTCTCTCCCACAGCCGCGATGACCTCAACCCTCAGAAAAAAGAGTTTGCCGTAGCCGAAGCGGGCAGTCTTACCGATGCCATGGTAGATGCCGATATCTTCTTAGGCGTTAGCGCGCCGGGCGTAGTTTCGGTAGATATGGTTGCGGCTATGGCCCCAAAACCAATCGTGTTTGCGATGGCTAACCCGATTCCCGAAATTCAGCCCGAGCTGGTGGCCGACAAAGTAGCGGTGATGGCCACCGGCCGCAGCGACTACCCCAACCAAATTAACAACGTGCTGGCGTTTCCCGGCGTGCTGCGCGGCGCGCTGGACTGTCGCGCCCAGGAAATTACGCCGTCGATGTACCTAGAGGCGGCCTACGCGATCGCGGCCCTGGTCAACCCCCACGAGCTCACTCGCGAGTACATCATTCCATCGGTGTTTGATGAGCGGGTGTCTACTGCTGTTGCCTCGGCGGTCAAGCACGCGGCCAGAGTGGACGGGGTAGCGAGAAAGTGATGTTCTGTAGGGGCACAGCATACTGTGCCCCTACGGGGTTTCGGCCAGAATTTTCTCCATTAGGTAGCGGGTAAACTGCACGCCATTGCGGTCGACAACTTCGGTAGCGTACTGGCTAAAGCTAAATTTCCGAAACAGCCCCAGGCTAAACTCGCTGGCCTCAGCGTAGAGCTTGGGGATCTGCCTTTCCTGAGCGTGGGCGAGCACCGCCTGCATGAGCACAGAGCCGATGCCCTGGTGCAGGCAGTCGTGGCGCACGTAGACAGACGCTACATAGCCGTCTTCTCCAATGCCCGCAAAACCCACAGCGCCGGTCTCGTTCTCGGCGATATAGGTGGTGACGCCTAGAATAAGCTGGCGAAAGCGATCGGGATCTACCGTGGCCCAGGCCGCGGCTTGGGCCAGGCTGTAGTGCTGAGGCGCGTTGACCCGCACCGTCTCTCGACCCAGGGTGGTAAGGGCTGGTAGATCGGCGTCAGTCGCGGAGCGTAGGCGCATGGATAGGGGGTTATATACAGCAGGACGAACCGCTATAGCGGTTCGCAAGTCACTAGAACGACAGGACTACAGCAAAAGCTGGCCAAGAATCGATCGCTAAACGTTTGATTCATCCCTACATCCAGCTATTGCTAAATACCTAGGCGGTGCGCAGAGCCACAATGGGGTCGAGCTTGGCGGCCTGCCGAGCGGGAAACACGCCAAAAAATAAGCCGATGCCGCCGGATATGCTAACGGCTAGAACAATTGCCCCAGCAGAGATACTCGCTTCAAAGGGGCTGAGCAACCCAATCAGCAGAATGCCGCTCACCCCTAGGCCGGTGCCGATTACGCCCCCGGCTACCGAGAGGATAACGGCCTCGATTAGAAACTGACCCAAAATATCGCCCTGGGACGCGCCGATTGCCTTACGCAGACCAATCTCCTGGGTACGCTCGCGCACCGACACCAGCATGATGTTCATAATGCCGATGCCGCCTACAAAGAGAGAAATACCGGCGATCGCGGTCAGCATGATGGTCAACGCCCCGGTAATCGTATTGGCAATGGTGAGCAGGGTATCCTGGCTGCTGATATAAAAGTCATCTTCGTCGCGGATGTCGTGGCGCAGGCGCAGCAGATTGGTAATTTGAAACTCAGCGGTGGACATGCTGGCCCGATCGCGCGCCGAGACCGTGATGAACGAGACCTCGATTCCGTAGGGCGATCGCTCACTACCGGCCAGACGCCTGGCCTTGGTCGTAATGGGCACCATCACCGCGTCATCGTAGTCGAGCCCCAGGTTCGAGCCTTTCTTCTCCAGTACGCCGACCACGTCGAAGGTCACGCCTCCGACTCGAATCTGCTGACCTAGGGCGGGTTTGTTGTCGAATAATCTTTCTCTGAGGGTTTCGCCGATCACAGCCACCTGGGCGCTGCGGGTGACGTCTAGATCGCCGATGAAGCGCCCGTTAGCCACTTCAAAACTCCGCACCGTCAAAAAGCCTGGCGTAATGCCCACTACGTTAACGTTGGCGTTGCGGTTGCCCTGGGTAACCAGCTGACGCCCGCTAGATTCGGCGGCTACAGCAGACACCGAGGGCACCTGCTGGCCGATCGCCTCCGCATCGGCCAGCACCAGGGTACGCGGCACTTCGAGGGAGCCTAGCTGACGCGTCTCGCGGCTGCCCGGCACCACAAACAGCACGTTTGGTCCTAGAGTTTCAAGCTGGGCATTAACAAAGCGCTGCGCCCCCTCACCCAAGCCCACCATCGTAATCACCGAGGCGTTGCCAATGATAATGCCCAGCATGGTCAGCGTGCTGCGCAGGCGGTTGGCGGCCAGGGTTTTAGTCGCCATTGACAGGCTTTCTTGCAGATTCATGGGAGCATTCTGTAGATTAGTTTGAGCTCGTGAAGGGAGGCAGCCAGCCCTCAGTCAGGGCTTGATCTGGGCTAAAGAAAGGCGGCTCAGGGATAATGGGGCTGAGCCTGTCGCAGCTTGAGGATGCTTATTTCCAGAAGTCATAGTGAATCCTTTTCGTAAGAATACTAAAGGGGACTGGATTTTATCGATCTTGCCGCACGGTGATATTTTCGAGGGTCTTGCCCGGGGGCAGGTCAACAAAGACGCGATCGCCCGCTTCAACGCCTTCTACAACTTGAATCTGATCGCCCACCTGCGGACCCAAGGTTACGGGCTGAAAAACAATCTCGCGGCCATCGCCGGGCACCAGCACTCCCGTTTCGCCCGCCTGGGTCACTACCGCCACCGTGGGCACTACCAGGGCGTCGGCTAGCTGGTTACCGATAAAAGCTACGTTGACATTCATGTTTGATCGCAGAATCTCTTTGCCATCAAGCAGCTCAATGCGGACCTGAAACAGGGTGACATTCTGCCGCTCGATCGCCTCGGGGGCGATTAGCTTGACTTGGCCCGCAAAGGTTTGCTCCGGAAACGCGTCGGCCACCACCTCGACAGCCTGGCCGGTGCGGAGCAGGCTAATGTCGGCTTCGGGTACCTCAGCTAGAATCTCCAGGTCTTGAGCCAGGGCTACGATAGCGGTGGAGGTGGCCGACGACAGGTCAGAGGCTGAGGTGGTGGGGGTAACAAAGGCTCCTTCGGTAGCAAATTTCTGGGTGACTGTGCCGCCGAAGGGGGCGCGAATGAGGGATTCATCCTGCCGCACCTGGGCTCCTTCCAGCTGAGCGCGAGCCTGGGCCAAACGGGCCTCCGCCTGGGCGATCGCCTCAGACTCAGGCAAATTTTGCAAGTCGTCCACCCGTCGCTGGGCCTCAACGACGCGGGCCTGAGCCTGTTCTAGGGCCGCCTGGGCGCTGCGCTGCTCTCGTCGGGCGGTGTCGAGGTCAGCTGCCGCCACCGCCCCTCGGTCAAAGAGCTGCTGGCGGCGCGCCAGCTCACTGGTGGCTAGATCGAGCCGGGCTTGAGCATCGCGCACCTGGGCCTGACTTGCGGCCACGGCGGCCTGGGCCTGGGCGATTTCCTCTGGTCGGCTGCCGCGGCGCACGTCGGCCAGCGCCGCTTCGGCTTCGGCTACCGCCGCCTGGTTTTGATCGACCTGGGCGGCGGTGTCGCGGCTGCGCATGCGGGCAATTAGCTGGCCCGGCTCCACGCGATCGCCCTGCTCGACGTAGAGCTCTTCTAAAACACCGGCGTTTTCAGGGCTGAGATTTACGGTCTGAACCGGCTTGACGCTGCCGCTCGCTGCCACTCGCACCGTTAACGGCTCAACTGCCGCCTGGGTAGTAAAGTCTTCTACAACATAAGCGTTCTGACGGCTGCGCCAGAGGCCAAACCCCACTGCACCACCCACTAGAGTAGCGGCAGCTAGCCCGGCCAAGAGCCAAACTAGGGGTCGACGTACCTTACCAACTAAAGGAACCTGCATAAAAGGGGATAGAGAAGTTCTGAATCTTGCTGATACTAAACTGCTTAGTTTAATTGTAGCGATCGCAGCTCGCCCCTTACTCTGAGATAGGGCAACGGCTATTGAGCTCGCCCACTGCATTGACTAAGAGCACTGATGAGGTCGCTATGGCAGAAGCTCCCCTAAAGGTAGCGGTGGTAGGCACCGGGTTTGGTCAGAAGGTCCATATACCGGGCTTGCAGGCTCACCATCGCACCGAGATTGTGGCGGTCTACCACCGGGATTTAGCCAAGGCCAGGGCGATCGCCGCTGACCACGGCATTCCCCAGGCCTGCGACAGCGTAGACGCGATCGTGGCTCTGCCCGAGGTACAGGCGGTCACGATCGCTACTCCCCCGTTTCTGCATCACGCCCAGGCCAAGACGGTCTTGAATGCCGGTAAGCACCTGCTTCTCGAGAAGCCTACGGCGCTTTCAGGAGCCGAGGCTGAGGAGATCGCGGGGCTGGCGCGCGATCGCAGCCTCGTCGCCACCATGGACTTTGAGTTTCGCTTTGTGCCCGCCTGGCAGCGCTTAGCCGAACTGCTGGCTGAGAACTACGTAGGAAACCTGCGCTTTGTCAATATCACCTGGACCGTTCCGGGCCGGGCCGACCCTAGCCGCGCCTGGAACTGGTACTCGCGTCAAGATCAAGGGGGCGGTGCTCTAGGTGCTTGCGCCTCCCACAGCTTCGACTACATTACCTGGCTGTTTGGCCCTGTTCAGCAGCTGTGCGCTCGGCTCAGCACGGCTATCCCCCAGCGGCCTGACTCGACCGGGGCGCTTCAGCCCGTAGATGCCGACGACACCTGTAGTCTAGTTTTAGATCTAGAGAACAGCATTCCCTGTCAAGTGGCCATCAGCTCCGTCACCTACGCGGGGCGGGGGCACTGGGTTGAGGTCTACGGCGATCGCGGCACCCTGGTGCTGGGTAGCGATCGCCTAACCGACTACGTCCACGGCTTCAAGCTCTGGGGCAGCCAGCAGGGTGCGAGCTTAGAAGCGCTGCCGATTCCCGATCGTCTTCAGTTTCCCACTACCTACAGCGATGGCCGCATTGCTCCCTTTGTGCGCGTGGTCAACCACTGGGTCAACGACATCGATCGCGGCCAGGTCACCGCGCCCTCAATCTGGGATGGGGTGCGATCGCAGCACCTGATGGACTTGGCTCATCAGTCTCATCGAGAACGGGCCTGGCTACCCGTGCCCCAGCCTCTCCAGATGTAAAAATGTTCCCAATTTAGTCGGCAGAGTTATGACCGCCTGCAGCTTATAGGGTTATTCTCAGGTCATCTGATTGGTGAAATGTACAGATGCACCTCAGAGATCCTACCTGCCTACTCTGTTTCGAGACTTATTACCGTACTCTTTCGCTCTCAGCCGCCGCCTCGGTGATTCATGTCGTTTCAAAGATATCCCGTAGCCACGGTTCAAAAAGTTAGTCAGTTTGTTCGCAAAACCCTGATACTGCCTCCCTACGAGCAGACAGATCAGCTGGGCACGAGTGACGACAGCACTCCCTTACCCGATTCTCTCAACGCCCTAGGCGACCTATTTCGAGTCGGCGATGTGCCTGAAGACAACATTCCCTCCCCCAATGCCGAGGGCCGCTGGTTTGTCAGCACCATTGACCCTGCCGAGGCCTTAGCTAAACTGCCTGGCCTATGGATACGTCCCGGTATTCGCTTAGTTACCTACCTGCGCCGGGATGCTACTAGCGGCATGGCGGCTACGGTAGCGCTACCTAAGCTGCTGAGCACGACGGAATATCTAGAAGACGCTATCAAAAACACCAGTGCTAGTCACGTTCCCCAACCGCTAGGGGCTTTACCAAATCTAATGGCCAGTATTGACGGTGACGGCTCACTCGCTTCGTTTCTAGCCGCCTCGATCTTTATCCGCGAAGTGCGAGAGTTTGGTCTGTTTGGCCATCACTCTCGCTGGCTGCACCACCGTTTTGTAGCCGCTCCGCCCCAGCAGGTTTCGTGGCGGTGGCGCACCAAAATACCCGAGGATTTTTCCCCCAAGGTAGTGCTACGCCAGAACGCTGAGGTAATTGTGGAATTCTATTCCTGCCGGGTGCGAAAGCCCGTTGCTCTGTTTCGCCACCTCGACCGCTACCCCCCTAATAGCTACACGGCCAAGAACCAGGACCAGGTAGTGGCCACTGTCAATTGATACTGTCAATTGATACTGCCAGTTGGGGAAAGAGCTGTAGGCTGTACTCTGTGAAGCCGCTCTAGATCAAGCACTCGGCTAGGCCAGAAGCATGCTCTAAAATTGTCACAGTGTAGGTATCTAGACGGAAATCTTTATGTGAGTTAGGACGTTGGGGAGTAGGTTCGTGTTCCAATAACAGCGAGCTCACCACGAAATTCTTGCCCTATGGAATTCAACCATTTAAGTTTTTACGTGGAGGCAGTAGACCCATGGCGCGACTGGTTTGTCGGTGCTTGGGGAGGCGTTTGCTTAGACCCGGATCGCGTCACCTCTAATCGCTTAGATAGGGCGCTGGTGTACCTAGGTCAGGTGCCGCTGCTGCTCGTGGCCGATGCCGCCGTGGTAACACCTTATTTGCAGCAGCATCCATCAGGTATTGGCGATGTGGCGCTGCGGGTAAAGGCGCTAGAGCCAGTTTTGAAGCGGGTTACAGCTGCTGGCGGCACTCTTTTGCAGCCAGTTCAGACTGACCCATGGGGGCGAGGGCGCTGGGGAAGAATACGCGGCTGGGGATCGCTCAGCCACACCTTAGTTGAGTCGTGGCAGACCGAGCGCTGGGTTCCTGATGTAGCTCCCCATGCTGAGGGGTACGCCCCTGAAGACAGCTTGATTACAGCCATTGATCACGTGGTTGTGAATGTGCCTCGGGGAGAGCTGCCTAAGGCAGTAGCCTGGTATACCAGCCAGCTCGATTTCCAGCCCAGGCAGCGGTTTACCATTGATACCTCTCACTCAGGTTTACTCAGCCAGGTACTGGCTCATCCCCAGGGCAGCGCCCAGTTGCCCATCAACGAATCCGCTACGTCTAACTCACAGGTGCAGGAGTTTTTGGACTACAACCGGGGGGCCGGTGTGCAGCATGTAGCTCTGCACACCGTAGATATTTTGCATACGGTGGGGCATCTGCGGGCGGGGGGAGTGAGGTTTTTGCCGGTACCGCCGAGCTACTACGAAGCGCTGCGGCTGCGACCCGGATATCAAACTCAGAGCACCCCTGATTCAGCCGAGCGACGCCAGCACGAAGCGGCCGTTGCCCAACTGCAGATTTTGGTCGATTGGGAGCCGCACCTGCCCCAGGCAAGGCTTCTGCAAACCTTCACTCAGCCGCTGCTGAACATCCCGACAGTTTTCTTTGAGCTGATTCAGCGCCAGGTTGTGCAGATCAAGGGAGAGACTGTACAGGCCCAGGGGTTTGGCGAGCGCAACTTTCAGGCGCTGTTTGAGGCCATCGAGCGTGAGCAAGTGAAGCGCGGAAGTTTGGCCTAGGCGGCTGCCTAAGGAGACGACTGGGCCACAGGGAGGCTAGAGAATATAAGACGTCAAGCCTAATGCGGCATCCTCAGCTCTAGATTCTGCGGCCTAGCGGCTGTCAGACTACTAGCGTAGAAAGCTGGTTACAGTCCACAGCGACAGGCAGGTCACGGCTGCTGCAATGGCGTCGGGGCTGGCCCAGGCGAACTGTGCCCCCTGAGGAATCAGAAGCTGGCCTACGGTGAGGCCTAAGGCCAAGCCAGCGGCTAGGCCGCCAATGGTAAGCAGGACCGAGCGCCAGAACTTGTTTTCTTTGCGGTTGAGAAAGTAAATAGCGGCTCCGATCGCTACCGCCAGGGCGAGCGATGGTGCGGCAAAGCCCAGCAGCGCTAGCCCCCCATAGATCACCGCAGGCCAGAGAATATCGTCGCGGCTGGGAGTATCAACGAAGCCATTGAGCCAGTCAGGGCGGGGCAGACTGGGAGTCGACTTAGCAGACGGCAGTGGCTCAGGCGCATTTTCGGCAAAGCGAATGCGATCGGGCACCTTGATTTTGCCTTCCTGACGCAGCCGCAGCCGCTCCATCAAAATAGCGTCGTAGGCGGCTTCTACGGCGGCCTGCTGCTTCGGTTCTTCAGCATACTGATCGACCAGGCGATCGCGAGCCTCCTGGATCTCTTCAAAGGTTGAAGCTTCGGTTAGCCCCAGCAGTTCGTACGAATTTTGGTCGCTCATCTGCAAAACTCCAAAACCCCCAGACGACTTGACAACAATAGCCCACCTGCATCCACAATCATCTCAAGTCAAATGATGATGCCTTAATCCCAGTGTAACCAGCGACCCCATAAATAGGGAACACCTGCGGACCTAAGGCCTATCTTACGGCCTGGAAGAGGCAGCGGGGTAGGGTGCAACTTTTGTTTGCGTCACTGGCGGTCATCAGCGAGAACAGGCAGGGGCCGGGACTCCTCAATGGATAGTGCGGACAATGCCAAACTGATAAAGTAATAACTCCCCAGAGAGATATATCGAAGCTTTCGATTTTAGTATGCTCTTCGTCTAAGACGACGTGCTGTTTGCGTCTCAACGCCCACCCATACGGAACCACGCTATGAAAGGACTCACCGGCAAAACTGCCCTAGTTACCGGAGCCTCCTCGGGTATTGGCCAGTCGATCGCCA
>JBARUP010000353.1:0-5335 GCA_049645805.1 Nodosilinea sp. | reverse complement strand
GGTCTGCACCGCTGGGGTGAGCGGAGCGTCAGGCGGGGAGGCGTCGCCCTGGCGATAGCGAGAAGACGACACATCGATCGCAGGCATAGCCGCTACGGTGACCGCTGTATGCTGCCGCAGACTGGCCAGTCTCGCCTCGGTAAGGTCGTAGCCGGGGCGCGGAATCACAAGAATGCTTACCGTCGCCAGAATATCTTCGGCCCGGTACCAGGTGGGTAGCTGCTCTACTAGGTCGGCCCCGATAGCTAAAGAGAAGCCAGCCTGGGGCCAAATTTGCCGCGCTCGCTCCAGCGTCACAACGGTGCGCCTGTGGCTAAGCTCGGGGTGCACTTGAACCCGCTGGGGAGGCGTTTCTAGCTCGTCGATTAGCAGCTCCAGCATGCGAAAGCGATCGCCTAAGTTGGTCTGGTGCGCCTTGAAGGGATTGTTCGCCGTCCACACGGCGACGTGATCAAACTGGGTTGCTAGCCAGGCCAAGATGGCGGCGTGGCCGCAGTGGGGCGGGTCGGCACTGGTGCCGAACAGAGCAACGCGGAGCAAGGTGCCGATAGCAGAACGGGTCGATGAGGTCATAGCTATCTTTAAAGCTGGGGCTCGGACGGCGGACGGCGACGGGTGCGCTCTGTTAGATCAACCAGCGCGTCGGAAAGCTCTACCAGGTAGGGCTCTGGGTCTTCCAAACGCCGCGTGGCGGCGGGTAGGCTGGCTAGCGAGGCGGCGGTACGCGCCGCGATCGCATCCAGCGTTTCTGCTTCTTGCAGGATCTGCCCCTGCTTTACCACCAGCTGCAGGAGGGGTTGCTCGTCGGGTGCGGCAGTGTCGCTGATTAGGCCGAGGCGATCGCCCACCGCCTGCCCACCGCTGAAGCGGCGAAACACCTGCTTGCGCCCAGGCAGAGTTGTCTTACTACTCGATTCTTTCATCACGGCTACTCCATCAATATCTACCAGCTTATACACGCCGTTTACCGGCTCGCCGGTTACAAGCTTTGTACCCAGGCCGTAGCCGTCGATCTCAGCCCCCGCCCGCCGCAGGCGAGCAATTTCGTACTCGTCTAGGTCGCCGCTGGCAAAGATCTTAGCCTTAGGCAGGCGCGATCGCACCGCCTGAGACAGCGCCACTAAATCTCCCGAATCGAGCCGCACCGCCGCCGTCTGAGGCTTTTGGGCTGCCAGCCGTGACGCTGCTGCCACCGTGTCGTAGGTATCTATCAGCAGAGTCGCCCCGGGGAAATAGCGCTGGAAGGCATCAAAGGCATCGTCTTCGTCGCCCTCTAGGGCAGCAAAAACCATCACCAGGGCGTGAGCCATAGTGCCTGCGGGCTGGCGTCCGAGCTCTACCGCCGCCAGCACGTTAGAGGTACTGTCTAGCCCCGCCGCCAGCGCGGCCCGAGCGGCCCACAGCGCTCCCTGAGGACTAAAGGCGCGGCGGGTGCCAAACTCTAGCAGCTGCGCCTCGGGTCCGGCCACGTCTCGCAGCCGGGCGGCTCGGGTAGCTACCAAGGTTTGATAGTTAAGCGTGTTGAGTAGATAGGTTTCGGCAATTTGAGCCTGCCAAAGAGGGGCCTCAACCCTCAGCAGCGGCTCGTTGGCAAATACCGCCGTGCCCTCGGGCACCGCCCAGAGGTCGCCGCTAAAGCCACCTTCTTGCAGGCGCTGCCAAAATTCAGCCGGGGCGCGGTCAAACAGCCCTGTTCTCCGCAGAGCATCTAAATGCCGCGCCGAGAACCGTAGATTAGCTAGATAGTCCAGCGCCTGAGCTAGCCCCATCGCAATTAAATAGCTGTAGCCAGGGGGCAGACGGCGGGCAAACAGCTCAAAACTAGCGCGGCGATCGGCAATACCTTCCCCTATGTAGCAGCTCGCCATAGTGAGCTGGTACAGATCAGTCAGCAGCCCGTAGTTTTCAGGAGTGGCCAGAAGCGCAGAATGAGTCATGGGAGCCGTGGTCTATTTTAGTTGTTTATACCATAACTATCGCGAGACTACGAGCACCTCGAGTAGTTTTTTCTCTCAATAGTGTCTTTTAAGCATCCTTGTTTTGGTGTTTTCTACCGATAAAAGTCATTCAAAAGGCACAATATAGTGGCGATGACACGGTGGCGATGGCACCCCTAGGTCGACCCCGGCCAACAAACGCTTCGGAATCTGTCACAGGCCTAGCGTCAGGCCAGCTCCGCACCCTCTATTGTTCGAGATCAAAGGTTTAGAGCAATCCTGCTTTAGAGCATCCATGGAGTACGAAAAGCAAAACCCTAGGCTCCCTAAGCTAGCGCTTCCAATCTACAGACGGGAGAGCACCACCAGGGAGTGCCGCTAACCCACCCAGGGTGTCACAGGCAGTACTCAAACGGCACTTATAAGTAGGCATCGACGAAGAAAGCACCAGCCACTCTATTGAGAAACCTTTAACAAACCCTGGGAGGACAGCAATGAAGATGACTCTGACCCACACTCTGGAACTGTTTGATACCCCGAAAACCGCTCGAGTAGATTGCCCTATCACCGCTCAGCTAGAAGGACGGGTTTATTATCAGGGCACCTACTGGCCCGCTCGGGTCTATGAAGGGGTTATTGATGCCGCTAGCATTGCGCTGGCACCATCGAACTGGGTAACGGTAGTAGGCCGCTGCGGGCTCACCTTGCTCATTGTGCCACCCCTAGCTACGGCATAGCACCACGGCAGCAGGCTGAGGAGAAAGCCTGCTTAGAACAGGTTCAAAGACCTTGGGCATCCAGCCAAAGCTGGTATCGCCAGTATGCCGCCCTTTTTGCAGTAATTCTTGAGAATATGGCAAAAAACGCTATGCTTGAGTTAGCTTTGCCTGTTCTGCCCGCCACTAACGTCAACCTATGGATAGCCTAGCCCAGAACATGCTTTGGCTAGTTTGGGAAACTGGCCCAGATACCAGCTCTGATCTGGCTCCGCTAGCGGCGGTGGATCAGGGTCTACCTCTGTCCTCAGTGCTGGCAGCGGCAGCAGGAGCGATCGTACTGGGCAGCGGCTTAGCAGCTCCGGCTTTAGCCAGTAATACTCTCTACGTGGCTACGCCTCCAGGCTACGCCCTCAACGTGCGCTGGGGACCTAGCACCGGCAATGGCGTCTACCGGCGGGTACGCCGTGGCAGCGCCCTACAGGTGACTGGGGTGCGCCGCAATGGCTGGGTGCAGCTAGCTGATGCCACCTGGGTAGCAGGAAACTTAGTCAGTGCATCTCCGGTGGGAACAATACCCGCCGCTGAAGACCAGAACATAGCAACAGTGGTCACCCCGCAGGATTATGCTCTCAATATTCGTTCTGGTGCCGGTCGCGAATATCCAGTTGTAGGACAGTATGTCAACGGCAGTCGCATTGTGCTGACGGGTCGATTTAGCGTGGGCTGGGCCCAGCTAGCGAACGGCAGCTGGGTCGATGGGGGTCAGCTTCAGTACAGCGGTCCTGTTTATGAGACCACTCCGCCGTCAACCTCACCCACTCAGCCCACTAATCCTGGCTTCAACCAGGATGTTGTGGAGCTGCAGCGGCTGCTGCGCCAGCTGGGTTACCTACCCAGCAACTTCACTGTCAGCGGCATCTATGACGGCACGACTCAGGCCGCTGTACGTGAGTTTCAGCGCGTGAATGGTCTACCCGTCACGGGCATTGTTGATGCTGCCACCTGGGAAGCGCTCTACCGATCAACGACTCCTACTCCTTCGCCCACACCCACTCCTTCGCCCACGCCCACTCCCACTCCTTCGCCTACGCCCACTCCTTCGCCCACACCCACTCCTTCGCCCACTCCCTCGGGCAGTACTCAAAGGCGCGTAGTCACCGACGGCGACGCCACATCTGTATTTGACGGTCCTGGCACTGAATTTGGCTTCGTGAGAAGCGTGCCAAACGGATCGATTGTTACCGTGACTGGGCAGACGTCGGGCAATTGGTCAGAGCTGAGCGACGGCAACTGGATTTTCTCGCTCTGGCTAGAGCCAATTTAATCGACTTGCCTAGCGATCGCCCCAAGCCCCTACCAAATTGACCTGGCTGCTCTACGAAAGGTTAGGCAAACGCTGTTTGCTTGCAGTCAAAAATGGTGAACTGAATTTTATGTGGCTGATAAAAGCACTGCACCTCTAAGAACCAGACCGAAATGCCTAAAACATTGACTTTACTCAATGGCATGCAAAATTTCATAGAATAATTTTAGGCAACGCCAAAACCTCTTGGTGCAAGAGCGTTTGAGCAATTCTTTGCGGAGCTTAGTCCCTTGTAGCGGGTCTTAATAACTTGTGATGTTGTGACGTTGTGTGTATAACGTTATTAAGCCGCACCACTAAGTTTTGCTTATGGTCGCCTTGGTAAGTGCTTAAAGCGCTTCCCGGAATATGCCTGACAATTCGGCAAACAACCTACACGGGCTGACGCTGACGAATCTTCACCGTCAGGTCAGCAGTGTTTAAGGAACTTCATTTTGCTTAACGACCCCGACTCATCTCCAACCCTTTTAACATCTGTTCAGAACGTCGCCACCTGGGTCCTCCAGGTAATCGACGTTCGTCTTGCTCTACTTATTGGTCTAGCAGCCTTCATGCTGGCAGTTGGGTTTGACTCATCTGGCAACCGAGCCGAGGCCGCAGATTTCGCCAGTCAGTCTCTGGTGCCGGTTGGGCTTTCGCCTGCGCTGACACCCCCCAGTACTCTGTTGGTTTCACCGACTACGGGAAGTACTCAGCGAGCTACAGCCCATCGCCTGCGTCACGGTACACTAACTGCCCCTATTCTTACCAGCAGCCGCCTTACCGACGCCCACTTTTTTACCGACCTACCCGCTGAGTAGTCGCAGGGCGATCGCAGATGCAATCTCCAGAACTCCTGACAACTGAATTATCCGATGCGCTGAGGGCCTAGAATAATATGTTGGTCCTCGGCGCTTGTTCTATTGGAGCGCCAGGGTACAAGGCCTGCTTGCCCAGCGCGTCTGTTCGATTCCGTCCTTTATGCGTCCGTTAAACGTCAGCGTCCTATGACCTCCTCCATTCGCTTTCTAATGTGTGCTCCCCACCACTACGAGGTGGACTATGTGATCAATCCCTGGATGGAGGGCAACATTCACCGCTCGTCGCTGGAAACGGCTCAAGCACAGTGGCAAAACCTCTATCAAATCATCGCCGATCGCGCTGACGTTGACCTGGTTAAGCCGCAGCAGGGCTGGCCCGATATGGTGTTTACCGCCAATGCCGGTCTCATCCTGGGGAACCAGGTGGTGCTGAGTCGCTTTTTGCACCCCGAGCGTCAGGGCGAAGAACCCTTCTTCAAAGCGTGGTTTGAGGCCCAGGGGCACCAGGTCTTTACC
>JBARUP010000352.1:0-4489 GCA_049645805.1 Nodosilinea sp. | reverse complement strand
ACATTACCGTGCCCTTCTGGTCGATGCCTGAAAATACTGATCACCCTACTCAGAAACCGGAGAAGCTGATCGCTAAGCTAATTTTGGCTAGCTCCAAGGCTGACGACGTTGTACTCGATCCCTTCCTCGGCAGCGGCACTACCTCTGTCGTGGCCAAAAAGCTGGGGCGACAGTACGTGGGTATTGAGCACGACCCTGACTACTGCTGCTTAGCCGAAAAGCGGCTGGCGCTGGCCGCAGCAGATTCTACTATTCAGGGGTACTCCAGCGGAGTGTTTTGGGAGCGCAATACCCTGGCCGCTCAGCGCGGTAGCCGCAAGAAATCGCCAATCTAACCACCGGTACAGCCTATGAAATTTGCGATCGCCCAGCTCAACCCCACCATTGGCGACCTAGCCCACAACGCCCAGCAGGTGCTCGATGCTGCCCACCAGGCCGATCGCCTGGGTGCCCAGGTGCTCGTTACTACCGAGCTAGTGCTGTGCGGCTACCCGCCCCGCGACCTGCTGCTGCGGCCTGGCTTTATTCAGACGATGGCCGCGACTTTGGATCGTCTCGCTCACGATCTACCTCCCCATCTTTCGGTGCTGGTGGGATACGCCGCCCCTAACCCCAAGGCCCGCTACATCGGCGAGAAACCGCTCTTCAACAGCACCGCTCTGCTCCAGGGCGGCAGGGTGCAGCAGGTGTTTCACAAGCAGCTGTTGCCCACCTACGATGTCTTCGACGAAGATCGCTACTTTGCCGCAGGGCAGGGAGTCAGCAGCTTTACCCTACCCTGCGGCGACTGGGGCATCCGCGTCGGCGTCACCGTCTGCGAAGACCTGTGGAACGACGAAGAATTCTGGGGCGGGCGCAGCTATGCCTGCAACCCTATCGCTGAGCTGGCCAGCGAAGGGGTCGATGTGGTAGTTAACCTTTCCGCCTCTCCCTACTCGATGGGTAAAGCTCAGCTGCGCACCGCTATGCTGGCCCACAGCGCTACCCGGTTCCGCTGCCCCATTCTCTACGTCAATCAGGTGGGGGCTAACGATGAGCTGATTTTCGACGGTACCAGCATGGCGTTTAACCGCCAGGGCGAGCTAGTGGCAAGGCTGCCTGCCTTTCAGTCTGGGCTGGCGGTAGTAGAGTATGACCCGGTCACCCACGATCTGTCCCCGGCGTCCGTTGCGCCTCTGCTAACGGATAACGAGGCTCTGTGGTCGGCCTTGGTGCTAGGCGTGCGCGACTACACCCACAAATGCGGATTCTCAAGGGCGGTGATAGGGCTCAGCGGCGGCATTGACTCAGCGCTGGTAGCGGCGATCGCCGCTGCTGCCCTCGGCCCTGACAACGTGCTGGGCGTGCTGATGCCCTCCCCCTATAGCTCCGACCATTCGGTGAGCGACGCGCTGGCCCTGGCCAAGAATTTGGGGATAGCCCACGAAACCTTAGCCATTGGTCCGCTAATGACCGACTACGACCAGGTGCTAAACCCCGTGTTTGCGGGCACCAGCCCCGGCGTTGCCGAAGAGAATATTCAGTCGCGCATTCGCGGCAACCTGCTAATGGCCATCTCGAACAAATCTGGCTACCTGCTGCTGTCAACGGGCAACAAGTCAGAAATGGCTGTGGGCTACTGCACCCTCTACGGCGACATGAACGGCGGTCTAGCGGTGATCGCCGACGTGCCTAAAACGAGGGTGTATGCTCTCTGCCAGTGGCTCAACCAGCAGGTCGGCGGCAGCGGTACAGCCCTAGCGGATCTAGGTGAATTAAACGATACCGATACCCTGATTCCCCAGTCCATTCTCGATAAGCCTCCCAGCGCCGAGCTCAAGCCTGGTCAGGTCGACCAAGACTCCCTGCCTGCCTACGAGATTTTAGACGACATTCTAGAACGCCTGGTGCAGCGCCACGAGTCGATGGCCGACATTGTCGCGGCTGGGCACGATGCTGACGTCGTAGACAAGGTGGTACGGCTGGTGGCGCGGGCCGAGTTTAAGCGGCGGCAGGCTCCGCCCGTGCTCAAAGTTACCGATCGCGCCTTTGGTATGGGCTGGCGTATGCCCATTGCCAACCGCTGGACCAGTGGGGTCACCGCTGCCCAGCTAGACCCTGCCGCATCGAACGTCTCCACTAACGCCCCTAAATCGCTTTTGCAGACCTAGATCACCGCTCAACCCGACATCCCTATGGTTAGCATTGGCGGATTTTTGTCGGGCTCGGAGGCGAAAGCTAAGGGCGATCGCGCTAGGCTAAAAGAGATTCACTACGCTGGTATCCATGCCTACGCCAGAGTCTTTTGACCCCTCGGCCTCGACCATCGCCCCCGCTACCGGTGGTTTTGACGCCCAGCACCCGCCCAGCCCTCAGCTAATTGACGCCTGCGTGCACTGCGGGTTTTGCCTGACTACCTGCCCTAGCTACCGGGTGCTGGGTACAGAGATGGACTCGCCCCGGGGCCGCATCTACCTAATGGATGCGATTAATACTGGCGAAGCGCCCCTATCGGCCACCTCGGCTCAGCATTTTGACTCGTGCCTAGGCTGCCTGGCCTGCACGACGGCCTGTCCCTCAGGTGTGCAGTACGACCAGCTAATTGCGGCGGTGCGGCCCCAGGTTGAGCGCAACCACAAGCGACCTCTGCCAGAGCGGCTGGTGCGATCGCTAATCTTTAGCCTCTTTCCCTACCCCACCCGGCTGCGGGCTGTAGCCGGACCGCTGTACCTATACCAGAAGCTGGGAATCGCCAAACTGGTGCAAAAGACCGGACTACTGCCCAAGCTATCGCCCAGCCTGGCGGCAATGGAGTCGCTGCTGCCCCCGATTACCGCCGAGAGTTTTCAGGACGACCTGCCCGAACTGATTCCTGCCGTAGGCAAAAAGCGCTACCGGGTGGGGATGGTGCTGGGCTGTGTGCAGCGGGTGTTCTTTTCCGATGTCAACGCCGCTACGGCCCGGGTGCTGAGCGCCAACGGCTGCGAGGTGGTTGCTCCCCATGCCCAGGGGTGCTGCTCAGCACTGCCCGCTCACCAGGGGCAAGAGGCCCAGGCCCAAACCATGGCGCGCCGGATGATCGACTGCTTTGAAGCCGCTGAGGTCGATTATGTCGTGATTAACGCGGCGGGCTGCGGCCACACCCTGAAGGAATACCACCACATTCTGCAGGATGACGCGGAGTACTGCGAGCGCGCCAAAGCCTTTGTGGCAAAAGTTAGAGACGCACAGGAATTTCTCGCTCAGGTGGGTTTGACCACGCCGCTCCATCCTCTTACCGAGGGGGCGCTGCCCATTGTCTACCAAGATGCCTGCCACCTGCTTCACGGCCAAAAAATTAGCCTTCAGCCCCGGCAGCTGCTGCGCCAGATTCCCGGTCTCACTCTGCGAGAACCCATTGACGCGGCCCTGTGCTGCGGCAGCGCCGGAGTTTACAATATGCTGCACCCCGAGGTCGCCACCGAGCTAGGCCAGATGAAGGTGAAGAACCTGCTGAACACGGGTGCAGCGCTGGTAGCCTCCCCTAACCCCGGCTGCTCCCTACAAATTCAGCAGCACATGGCCGAGCAAGAGCTCACGATTCCTCTCTTTCATCCGATCGAGCTGCTAGATCTCTCTATTCGCGGCATGCCGCTGCCCACCAAGACGAATAGCTAACCTCTGACGCGGGTATTCAGCAAGAATTTGATACTAAGCTTTGTCTCTTTCAGTTCCCTATGCCAATAACTCTTCACCACCGTCGTACCCAGCTTAAAACTCAGCTGCTTCACCAGATCGAAACCCTAGAGCCTCAAGAGGCTATCCTGCCCGCCGAGCATCCCGCGATCGACCAGATTATCTGCGAGCTAGAATCGCTCAACCCAATCGACCAGCCTCTGCAGCGAGAGCACTGGCCCCTGCTGCTAGGGTCCTGGGCACTGGTCTATGCTTCCCAGGGCACGGTAGTCACCCGCCGCTTCAGCCGCCAGATGCCTTTGCCGATAAACATCAAGCGCGTTTGGCAGCGTTTGACCAACCCCGAGGCTGCGGTGAACGGCGTCTCGGGGGCGATCGCTACCGAGAATGGCGCTGTCCTCTCGCTACCCTTTGGCGAGCTGACCGCCACTGCCCAGGGTGTTTGGCAACCCTACGAGGAAGGTGAAAGCGCGCGCGTTAGCTTTGGTGCATTTACCGTGCAGGCTACCCGTTTGCTAGGTATTACAGGATTGTACCTGCCCCAAATTACCGTTCCGATCCTAGAATTTCTGCGTCAAGAAGCCCTGTGGATCACCTCTTATCTAGACGAAGATTTGCGGTTTGGGCGGGGAGTTACGGGCAACTTATTCGTGTTTCGGCGGTAGGACAAGACGTCGCACATGTGCTCCTGGTGTGCCTCAAAGGCGGCTTGATCAAGAGCTGAGAGCTTTAGCATCGCCATATCCAGTTCAGCCCCTGTTTCGCTAGGGTCGTAGCTTCGCCAGCGGCTAAGGGGACTGAAAATAGAAACCCCTGGCCGTAATCGCATTTTTGG
>JBARUP010000351.1:0-2442 GCA_049645805.1 Nodosilinea sp. | reverse complement strand
TCGGCCAGCAAGCGGCACCTGTAAGGATTTGATTGCCACCATTTTGATCTTTTGGCGGGAGCATGTCACTCTTGGTTGATCATTTGAGATGGAGCATAGCGAATGATTGGCAACGTTGCGGCCATAGCGCAATGGGTTAAGTGGGCAGGCCTCCCCGTCGGCATTGCTCTACTAATGCTCGTAATGTCTACTGCCCGAGCCGTCGCAGCGCTTTGCCCAGCTCAGTTAGCGGACCAGCTTGATGCCGCTCTCGATCAGCCGCCTCTAGGTACCGCCTACACAGGCATGGTGCTGCAAACTCAGGGGCTAGACCCTCGCACTCTGTACGACCGCAGCGGCGATCGCCTCTTTACCCCCGCCTCCAACATCAAGCTGCTAACCACCGCAGCGGCGGCGCACCGGCTTGGCGGTGACTACCGACTGCGTACCTCTGTATACGGCGCTCCTAACAATGAGGGCAGCACCGCGCTAAGAGTCATTGGGCGGGGCGACCCAAGCTTTACAACGACACAGATAGAAGACTTGGTACAGCAGCTGGTCCAGGCTGGGGTAAGGCAGGTGCCCCAGCTAGTCATCGACGACTCCTACTTTCCAGGCTTTGCCACCAACCCCACCTGGGAGTGGGAAGACGCCCAGTGGGCCTACGCGACCCCGGTCAACAGCCTCATTCTCAACCGCAACGCGGTGGTGGTGCAGATCGCCCCTACTGAGGTTGGCAACCCGCTTCTGGTGCAGCCCCAGCCCCAGCCCGCTGGCCTGCTGCCCGTCATAAACGCCACCACGACCGCAGAAGCTGGAGCCTCTAATTCCCTGTCGCTCTGGCGCACGGGCGATTCGCCCACGGTGCAGGTAGCCGGGCAGCTAGCCGTGAGTAGCGACTCGCAGACCTTTAATCTAGCGGTGCTGAACCCGGCCCAGCAGTTTGCAGCAGCCGTGGAGCAGGCGCTGCGGCGGCAGCGGGTGACGGTGGGGCAAACGGTGATCACCCAGACCTCGACGTCTACTACTGATCTAGAGCTGGCGGCGGTGGAATCTCCCCCGGTAAGAGAGCTGATGCTACAGGCGAATCGTGATAGCGATAATCTTTATGCCGAGGCGTTGTTTAAGACCCAGGGAGTGACGGCAGGGGGCGCGGTAACAGAGGCGAGTCGGGCCGGGGGTGAGGCAGTAAAGGCGGCTCTGGCTGAACTGGGTGTGGAGACCGAAGCCCTGCGGCTGGCGGATGGCTCGGGGCTGTCGCGCCACAACCTGGTGTCGCCGATTGCTCTAGTCGATACGCTTCAGGCGATGACCGTTCATCCTCAGGGAAGCTTTTTTCGAGACTCCTTGGCAACTGCCGGTCAGAGCGGCACTCTCAACAATCGACTGCGGGACACGGTGCTGGAGGGGCGAGTGCAGGGCAAGTCGGGGGCGCTGACGGGGAACGTGTCGCTGTCGGGCTATGTGCAGCCGCCTAGCTACGAGCCGCTAGTATTTAGCATCATGATCAACCACTCAAACCAGCACGCCAGCGTGCTGCGAGGGAAGATTGACGAGCTGCTGCTGCTGGTAGCTGAGCTGAGAGAAGGCTGCTAGCGCTGAGTTGCAGAGCGAGTAGTTATGCTTCTGAGCGATCGCTGGTTATACCTCAGTGAGGATAGCAGCGGAGAAATTGGATGTGAGAGTATTTATCTGAGGCTAGAAATAGCTTTTCCGCAAGGCCGAGCTAGCGGGAGCCTGGGTATGAACGTATACTCGGTTCATTTCAAGATTTGTGTAGCGATCGCGAGGGGTAGTCAGTACGATGACGGCAAAAGAGGCGGCTGCGGCTACAGAATCAACAAGCTTGCTGGCCGATGAGTTATCACGGTTTCAGCAGCTCCAGCAGACCCTGCGCGATCGCTGGATCTCTACCGATGCATTTGACACCCAGGAGCGCCATATCGTGGTGGTGCCTTCCCTCAGCCTCGACCAGGAAGAGCTGCAAAAAATCGAAGGGGTCAACCACTACGAAGAGCGGCTGCTGTTTTCGCTGATTCGGCTGCGCAACCCCAATACGCGCTTGGTCTACATCACGTCGCAGCCGCTGCACCCTAGCATCATTGACTACTACCTAGAGCTGCTGCCCGGCATCCCCAGCTCCCACGCCCGCGATCGCCTTACCCTGTTTGCCGCTTACGATGCCTCGCGCAAGCCCCTCAGCCAAAAGCTGCTGGAGCGGCCTCGCCTGCTAGAGCGCATTCGCAAGGCGGTAGATCCCCAGCAGGCCTACATGACCTGCTATAACTCCACCCCCTGGGAGCGCGACCTATCGCTGGCGCTAGGCTTACCTCTGCTGGCGCTCGACCCTGCCCTGCTGCACTGGGGCACCAAGAGCGGCAGCCGCGAAATCTTCAGGCGCTGCGGCATTCCGCACCCTATCGGCAGCGAGCTGGTTTTCTCTAAAGATGAGCTGGCTACGGT
>JBARUP010000350.1:0-1853 GCA_049645805.1 Nodosilinea sp. | reverse complement strand
ATAGTCAGCTAAGTGCTAAGTTTCTCACCGAATTATCAAACAAAAGCAACGAAGGCTGCCAGGCTAGGGAAAAAGCCAATAAGCTGTTTTCAAGCTACACAGCCCCCCCATGCAGCCCTATATACAGGCACCGTCAAAAACAAACAAGCACATTTTGAACTGTAACTTTTAGGCCTCATAACTTCACTAAAGAACCATTAACCTTCTCTCATAAATCTCTGCCCTGAGGCTGTTTCTATACCCCCTTGGAGCCTTTAACGTATTTACTAAGGAATCTGCTTTGTCTTTAGATGCCCCCCCTGAGTCTGTTAGTTCTCCGGCTCACCACCGAAGCATCATGCATATTCAATACTTTCTCGAGCTCTACGAGGCTGGATATCGTGACTTCACCGGTATTAGCCTTGCCGGTGCCGACTTTGGCCACAATATTTTGGTAGATGTTGATCTCAGTCGCGCTAATCTCAGAGGCGCTGACCTCAGCCGTTCCTTTCTCACCCAAGCTAACCTCGCCCACGCCGACCTCAGCCGGGCCAACCTCAGCTTCGCTAAGATGAGCGAAACCCTTCTGGCGCAGGCCGACCTCACCAAGGCCAGCCTGCGAGGGGCATTCTTGGTGCGGGCTGATCTCCGCCGCGCCAAGCTCAGCGGCTGTGACTTGTGCCATGCCAACCTACGCCAGGCTGACCTGCGAGGGGCTAACCTCTGCGGCGCTAATCTCAACGGCGCTAATCTACGCGGGGCCAACCTAAGTGGGGCTAACCTGTCGTGGGCGCACCTAACCGGAGCGAGGCTCAGCGGGTCAGACCTAGAGCGCGCCCGTATGGATGACACCAATCTGGAAGGAGCCTGGCTCAACGGGGTAGACCTGCACGGTATGAACATGACCGGCGTCAACCTCAGAGAAGCCAAGCTCAACGGCGCTAACCTTGACTATGCCGATCTCAGCTCGACTAACTTAGCCCACACCACCATGCGCGGAGTTAGCTTAGTAGGTGCTAACCTCAGCGGCTCTGACCTGACTGGAGCCGTATTATGGAACGGCATTCTCGACGGAGTTAACCTCTCTCGCGCCGACCTCACCCGCGCCCATCTAGGTGAAGCCTCCCTCAAGGCGGCAGTGGTAGATGGTACCGAGTTTACTGAGTCGGTGCTGCCCGCCGAGGCAAGGGCCTACCTCTACGAAGCCGCACAGGGCGAAACCCGCTGGACCCACCGCTCTGCCCGCGAGACCCTAAACCAGTCGCAGTTCGTCGAGCGCCTTCAGTGACGAGTCTTGGTTCTCTGGGCATCGTGCTGGTTACCGCTGGCTCTGAGGCCGAGGCCGATCGCCTGGCGCGCCATTTAGTCGAGACGCGACTAGCCGCCTGCGTTAGCGTATTTCCGATCCGATCGATTTACCGCTGGCAGGGCGACGTTCAGGTGGAACCCGAGTGGCAGCTAGTGATTAAAGCCGATCTCAGCCGGTTTGAGATTCTTAGTCAGGCGATTACCCAGAACCATAGCTACGAAGTACCAGAAATCATTGCTCTGCCGATCGCAGATGGTTTGCCCGCTTACTTAAACTGGCTTCAGACCCAGGGGCAAGAGTCTTAGGCCGTCCTTGAAAAAACGTCTGTAGACAGCAGCACTGTCACAGTGGGGACTGCACTAAAGTGGGTGCCCCCTGCTTCGTTCATAGATAACCGGCTCAAGCCAGTGCACGAGCTGCGGGGTGTAGACGTTATCAGAGATCCTCTCAGTAGCCCGGCGGGTGGCGGAAATCACCTACCACTTTGTCAAGCTCCTCGGCGATCGCCAGCAGCTCTATTTCGCGCCAGCGATGGCCCACCAGCTGTAGACCGATTGGCAGACCC
>JBARUP010000349.1:0-14419 GCA_049645805.1 Nodosilinea sp. | reverse complement strand
GAGGCGCGGCGGCAGCGGGAGATGAGTGGGTGAGCCCTTCGACTTCGCTCAGGGACCGAGTGGGTGGATGAGCGGGGAGTTGTCTGATTGCTCTCGGTAGTCAAGAATTAGAAAGAACCTTTAGCCGCCGTAGTGTCTAGACTTATAGCTGAGATGCTGGGGAAGATTGGTTACGGTAGAAAGGTGCGATCCGAGTCTGCTGCCTCTACTCGCCGCCTAATAAATTTGCCCTATTTGGATTACCTGTTCAGGAGCCTGCTGTGAGCGACGCATTTGATTACGACCTGCTGATTATTGGCGCTGGAGTGGGAGGTCACGGAGCCGCCCTGCACGCGGTAAAGCGAGGGCTAAAGACGGCTATTGTTGAGGCGGACGTGATGGGGGGCACCTGCGTGAACCGAGGCTGCATTCCGTCTAAGGCGCTGCTGGCGGCATCGGGACGGGTGCGAGAGCTACGCAACGAGCATCACCTCAAGTCTCTGGGTATTTCGGTAGGAGCGGTGACCTACGATCGCGAAACGATCGCTGACCATGCTAAAACTTTGGTCAGCAAAATTCAGGGAGACATGACCAACAGCCTCACCCGGTTGGGAGTTGATATCGTTAAGGGCTGGGCGCGGCTAGCGGGTGAACAGAAAGTCGCGATCGCCACCCCCGAGGGCGAAAAAATAGTGACCGCCCGAGACATCATTCTGTCGCCCGGCTCGGTACCCTTTGTGCCCCCCGGCATTGAGACCGATGGCAAAACGGTGTTTACCAGCGACGAAGCGCTCAAGCTCGACTGGCTACCCGACTGGATAGCGATCATCGGCAGTGGCTACATTGGCCTGGAATTTTCTGATGTTTATACAGCCCTGGGCTGCGAAGTCACCATCATCGAAGCGCTAGATCAGCTGATGCCTACCTTTGATCCCGACATTGCCAAGATCGCTCAGCGGGTGCTGATTGCCCCCCGCGACATCGAAACCCGCGCGGGTGTTTTAGCCCAGAAGGTAACCCCTGGCTCGCCAGTGGTGATCGAGCTAGCCGATCGCGAAACCCGCGAAGTGGTCGAAACCCTAGAAGTTGACGCCTGCCTAGTGGCAACAGGCCGCATCCCCGCCACCAAAGATTTGGGGCTAGAACGAGTCGGCGTTGATGCCGATCGGCGCGGCTTTATTCCGGTAGACGATCACCTACAAGTGCTGCGGAGCGGCGAGCCCGTGCCTCATCTGTGGGCCATTGGTGACGCTACCGGCAAGATGATGCTGGCCCACGCCGCTTCGGCCCAGGGTATTCTTACCGTAGAAACCATCTGCGGCGAGCCCCACGTCATCAACTACCTCAGCATTCCGGCGGCGGCCTTTACCCATCCCGAGGTTAGTTTTGTGGGACTGACCGAACCCGCTGCCAAGGCCATAGCCGAGGCCGAAGGCTTCGCTGTTGATACTGTGCGCACCTATTTTAAGGGCAACTCCAAGGCGCTGGCCGAGGGCGAATCCGACGGGCTCGCCAAGGTAATCTACCGCAAAGACACTGGCGAAATTTTGGGAGTCCACATCATCGGTCTGCACGCGGCCGATCTGATTCAGGAGGCGGCTAACGCGATCGCTAGCGGCCAAACCGTCACCGATTTGTCCTTCTGTGTACACACCCACCCAACGCTGTCTGAGGTGCTCGACGAGGCCTTTAAGCGGGCGGTAGTTGTTCCGGCCTGAGCCTAGACAAAATTCAAAATCTAAAATTCAAAATTGATGAAAATTCGCCGCCGCCCCCCCAACCCCGCTGTTGCAGTCAAGAGTTTGCAGTACCAGATTAAGGTTGATGACGCCGAACCTAGACACATTCTAGAAGAGATTGTTTGGCACAAAGAAACCGAGGTAGCCCAGCTGCGAGAGCGCCTGCCGCTGGCTACCCTACAGCGAGAGGTACTCGATGCGCCACCGCCCCGCGATTTTGCAGCGGCTCTGCGCGCCCGGCGCGCAACTCCAGCGCTGATCGCCGAGGTCAAGAAGGCGTCTCCAAGCCAGGGCGTCATGCGGCCTGACTTTGACCCGGTAGCGATCGCCCAGACCTACGCGGCCCACGGTGCTACCTGCCTATCGGTGCTTACCGACAAAGCCTTTTTTCAGGGCGACTTTGAGTACCTAGCCCAAATTCGCCAGGCAGTTGATCTGCCCCTGCTGTGCAAAGAGTTCATCATCTATCCGTATCAGATGTACCTGGCCCGCCTTAAAGGGGCCGATGCGGTGCTGCTGATAGCCGCCATTCTGAGCGACCAAGACTTGACTTACTTTGTGCAGATTGCCAAAGCCCTGGGGATGGCTGCACTGGTCGAAGTACACACCCTAGAGGAGCTAGACCGAGTCCTGGCCGTGCCGGGGCTGGCGCTCGTGGGCATCAACAATCGAGATCTAGAAACCTTCACAACCCGTATCGAAACGACAGCCGAGCTGATCGCGGCGCGGCATGACGCGCTACAGGCTAGCGATGCCATAGTTGTTAGCGAATCTGGTATTCATACCCCGGCAGATTTAGAGACGGTAGCGACGGCGGGGGCGACGGCTGTGCTGGTTGGCGAATCGCTGATTCGGCAGCCCGACCCCGGCCTGGCCATTGACCAACTTTATAAAAAAAATATTGTTTAGGCGAAAAAATGTCGCGCAGCTACTGAAGTCTTTAAGGACTTCCTGGTTTAATCAACAGACCGAACCCTTGGGGCACCGCAATGGCAGATTTGAGCAAACCGCTCCCGCTACCCTCCCACATTCACTACGAGCTACTGCTGCGGCTGCTAGAGCAGCAAACAATGTCGGTAGCCTACCAAAACCCTCACCTGCGGCGTCAGGTGCAGGAATTAATCAGCACGCTGCGCAAGGCTCTCTCGCAGCAGCGGCAGCTAGAGGAGGGGTGCAAGCGGGACAACATTGAGCTGGAGTACCAGTGGTCGACTAATCAGCTCGGCGATCGCTTTTTGCCAAAGGATGTAGCGCCCTAGGAACGAGAACCTGTATCGTGGCCATGGCTGGTCTGTATAGACTTAAATTCATCTCTCTAAAGACTAGTCAGAATCCATCCCCTTGCTCTACAGTTATGGCTTCTAGCTGGGTAATTACCAAAACAACTTGCGAGGAAGGACAATGAAGCGACGCTGGTTTTTGGCATCCACCACGGCTGTAGCTCTAGCTACCATAGGTTTGGCCACGGCCTGCGGCGGCGGCGAGCCTGCTGGAGGCGACAATGCGGCTGAAGGAGGCGACGCTGGAGGCGTTCTTACCATGGCTACCTCTGCCGACTATCCTCCCTACGAGTTTGTCGAAACCGCAGGGGGCACCGAAGAAATTGTTGGGTTTGACGTCGACATTGCCCGCCACATCACTACCGAGCTGGGCTACGAGCTAGAGATTACCAACATAGATTTCAGCGGACTAATTCCGGCTCTACAGGCCGACCGAGCCGACTTTGTGATGGCGGGCATGACTCCCACAGAGGAGCGCAAGGAGAACGTCGATTTCTCAGATATTTACTACGACGCCAAGCAAACCATTGTCTTTCCATCCAGTGAAGCCATTACTGGACCAGCCGACTTAGGCGACAAAACCGTAGGCGTACAGCTGGGGTCAATTCAAGAGGAGCTGGGCAACGATCTAGCCGCATCCACCCCCGGCATGGAGCTGTCTCCCCTCAACCGTATCAATGAGATTGTGCAAGAGCTCAAGTCAGGCCGCATTGATGCCGCCATCATTGAAGACACAGTAGCCAAAGGCTTTTTGGCTAACAATCCCGATCTGACCTCAGTAGAAATTCCTGAAGAAGGGCCGGTAGGATCTGCCGTAGCCTTTCCCCAGGATTCTGAGCTGACCAGTGAGTTCAACCGCGTGCTAGCTGAAATGGAGTCGAGCGGCAAAATGGAAGAGCTGATCAACAAGTGGTTTGGTGACGAGGGAGAGTAGCCGAGGCTATGGATCTAGATTTTGGCCAGATTCTGCCGTCCTTACCCTTTATCATCAAGGGCATTGTTGTTACTCTCCAGTTCACTCTGCTTTCGGCTTTGCTGGGGTTTAGCCTTGGCACGCTGCTGTCGCTGCTAAAGATTTCCAGCATCAAGCCGCTGCGCTGGTTTGCGGAGTTTTACACGTCTATTTTTCGGGGCACGCCGCTGATTTTGCAGCTAGCGCTAGTGTATTTCGCCACTCCTCAGATCATTGGCTACAAGATTTCCCCCATTGAGGCGGGGGTATTCACCTTTGCCCTTAACTCTGCTGCCTACAGTTCGGAGACGATTCGGGCGGGCATTATGGCGGTGGACAAGGGCCAGCGGGAGGCCTCCATGTCGCTGGGGGTAGCCTACAGGCCAATGATGCTAGATATTATTCTGCCTCAGGCTTTCAAGAACATTCTGCCAGCTTTGGTCAATGAGAGTATTGCGCTACTGAAAGACTCGGCCCTGGTGTCTACCATTGGGGTACTAGATCTAATGCGGCGGGCCCAGGTGGTGGCGGGGCAAACCTTTCTCTACTTTGAGCCGCTGATTGTGGTAGGGGTGATTTACTACGTCATGGTCATGGGGCTGACTCAAGCGGCCCAGGTTCTTGAACGAAGGATGCGCCGCAGTGATTAGAATCGAGCATTTGGTCAAGTCCTTCGGGCCGCTTGAGGTGCTGAAAGACATTTCTACAGAGGTAGGTAGTGGGGAAGTGGTGGCCATTATTGGCCCTTCAGGGTCGGGAAAGTCGACCCTGCTGCGGTGCGTTAACCTACTGGAAACTCCCACCGCCGGACACGTTTTTGTCGATGGCATCGACATCACATCGTCTAAGTGCGACATTCTCAAGGTGCGCCAGAATGTGGGCATGGTGTTCCAGCATTTCAATCTGTTTCCCCACAAGACGGTGATGGGCAACCTCACCTACGCGCCCATGAAGGTGCGAGGGTTGTCAAAGGCCGACGCGGGCAAAATCGCGCTGGATTTACTGGAGAAGGTGGGCATGTCGGAGAAGGCCGATCAGTATCCGTCGCGGCTGTCGGGGGGGCAGAAGCAGCGGGTGGCGATCGCCCGCGCCCTAGCCATGGAGCCCGATGTCATGCTGTTTGATGAACCTACCAGCGCCCTTGACCCCGAGATGGTGAAAGAAGTGCTGGACGTAATGAAGGGAATGGTTAGGACCGGCATTACCATGGCGATAGTGACCCACGAAATGGGCTTTGCGCGGGAGGTAGCCGATCGCGTGCTGTTCCTCGACGGTGGCTACCTAGTCGAAGACGCATCACCGGATGTATTTTTTAGCGCTCCCAAGAGCGATCGCGCCCAGCAGTTTTTAGAAAAAGTGCTGTAAGTTAGGCGCGGGTGAGGACGAGACTTAGCCAATTCGTCTAAGCTAGG
This sequence comes from Nodosilinea sp., assembly GCA_049645805.1. Taxonomy (GTDB): domain Bacteria; phylum Cyanobacteriota; class Cyanobacteriia; order Phormidesmidales; family Phormidesmidaceae; genus Nodosilinea. The sequence goes on along the minus strand of JBARUP010000349.1, from coordinate 9,057 downwards.
CAGAGGTTTAGCTGAGTCAATACCTATGTCTGTGCTTGCGGCCCCGACGGCCTGGAAAATTCGCGATCACACGCTGAGCTGGGGCAGCCGCACCTACCTAATGGGGGTGCTCAATGTTACTCCCGACAGCTTTAGCGACGGGGGCCAGTTTGACAGTGTAGAGCGGGCGGTAGCCCAGGCTCGCCACTTAGTGCATCACGGTACCGATATCATTGATATCGGCGGTCAGTCAACTCGGCCCGGCGCGGGATCGATTTCGCGCGAGGAAGAGCTCAGCCGGGTGATTCCAGTCATCAACGCGATTCGCGCCGATGATGACGACACCCTGGCCCAGGCAATCATTTCTATCGATACGACCCGCTCATCGGTGGCGCGGGCGGCAGTCAAATCTGGGGCAGACATCGTTAACGATATTTCGGCGGGCACCTATGACAAGGGCATGCTCTCTACGGTGGCCGATTTGGGTGTGCCAATTGTGATGATGCACCTGCGGGGCACTCCGACCACCATGCAGCAGCACACTGACTATCAGGACTTAATGGGGGAAATCCACGAGTTCTTGCAGCACCAGATCGAGGATGCGATCGCCGTCGGCATAAAACCCAGCAAGATTGCCGTTGACCCCGGCATAGGCTTTGCTAAAACCTATACTCAGAACCTGGAGCTGCTGCGCAATCTAGGACACCTTCGATCCCTGGGCTGCCCGCTGATGGTTGGCCCCTCTCGCAAAAGCTTCATCGGCTGGATTCTAGACCAGCCCGATCCCCAGCAGCGGGTGTGGGGCACGGCAGCGGCCTGCTGTGCGGCGATCGCGGGCGGAGCCGACATTCTGCGCGTCCACGACGGAGCCGAGATGTACGATGTATGCCAAGTAGCGGATGCGATCTGGCGAGGGAAAGGGTAGCAGGGGCGGGTATCTTCAGGAGTCCGTGTCAGTAAAATAAGGTGCTGACGGTTTCAACTGACTGACCTATTTAGACTCAACCGCTGACGTAAATCGCTCACTATTGAAGCACCGAATGGTACTCAGCTTGATGATTATTGAATGGCGAACTCGGTGTACTGCCGGAGATTAGGAGGATCAAAGGCGAGGACTATATCTTGTTTGAGCACCCCTAGCTCGACTAGTTCGTTGGCCAGACCTATTTCGGTGCCGTCTTGTTGAATCCAGATTTTGCCGTTGAGGATGTCGGCATGGAGAATAACCCCGTATACTCGCTTTGAGTCGCGCCAGCCGACATAGACGAGTTGGTAGTGGTCGTTTTCGGAATCAAAGATAGTTTGAGCCTGAATGCGGTCATCCCAAACAAGGCTAGCGCGTTGTTTCAGCAAGGTTTGGAGATACTGTCGGTATTGGGTATGAGTATCCATTGAACAATTCTCTCCTCGTCAATGCTGTAGGTGATGAGATAGATGGTGTTTTCTCGAACTAGCTCTTGGACAAAGGCTGTGGCAAAAAGCTTGTCGAAAAGACTCTCTGGAGCCGCTAGGTACAAAACCCGCTCGGGATCTTGCCTATGGAGGGCAGTACGGTAGGCTATGAACTGACCTAACGCACCGTAAAACTCCAGTAATTTTTGAAGGGCCAGGGAAACTTTTGATTTCAACGGCTATTTTGGTAGCGTCTCACTGGGCGGCGATAACTTTTTCGGCCCCTAGATCAATAGCGAGGTCAAAGCTATCGGTGGAGAGGGCGTAGGGATCGTGGGTGATCTGCCAGTCTTCTTTTTGAAGGGCTGTTTTGACAACGTCGTGGAATAGATCACGAGCTGACATGGGCGAGAACTGTCTAAAATTCTAGTTTAGCCCAGGTTGGGGCTCTAGAAAGGCAGTGCAGGGAGGCAGGGGGCGCACAGATACGCTGCCCGCGCCCGTGATGGGAATACAACTCACCATTGCCTGCGTCTCAGGTCGTAAGGGTGACAGAGAGGCGTAAAATACAGACGGCGATAGGGGTTAATCCTGACAAGCCACGGCACTGGTGTTTTGAGAGCGCAAAAGGTAACTATGGGACGCTTTAGACCTCTTTTAGGAATTTTGCTGGCGGTAGTGGCCAGCTGTCTGGTCGCCTGCGGTGGCCCGGCAGCCAAGATACCTACCACCTATACCCCCGACATTTTGCAGCAGGTAGAGCTATATTCCCCGGCTGTGGCCACCCTGCGCGATCGCTTTCCCGAGTTAGAGAACTACATTCAAGACCAAGACTGGGTCGATGTGCAGAGTTTCATTCACGGCCCGATGGGTGAGCTGCGATCGCGGGTTAACCGTCTGGCTACTACGCTGCTGTCTAAGGATCAGCCCCAGGCGCAGGAGTTAGCAAAAGAGCTGTACGTTCACCTAGAGCGTTTAGATGAGGCCGCCAGCAGCGGGCAACAGGTGGTGGCAGGGCAGGAGTATCGCAATGCTCTAGATGACTTCGACTCATTCTTGAACCTAGTGCCTACGTTTCAGTAAGCTCTAATAGGCCTTAGCAGGTGCGCTAGGCGATGCTGTGGCGGACCTAATCCGCGTGCTCAACCAGGTAGGCGATCGCAACATCGATTGCCTACCCGACATCATTTTCCGCGGACAATGAAGCGAATTACGATCATCGGCTGTGGCGTAGTTGGGGCAGCGATCGCCTACGAACTGAGCCTCTGCCCAGAAGTGCAGGTGACTGTGCTCGATCGGGCACAACCGGCTCAGGGATCTACCGCTGCCGCGCTAGGGGTAGCGATGGCTGTGATCAGTCACAAGGTCAAGGGCCGCAACTGGCGGCTGCGACAGCAGAGCCTGGAGCGCTACCCAACCCTGATTGCCGAGCTAGAAGCCCTGACGGGGCAGTCAATTCAGCGCAATACCCAGGGTATCCTCAGCCTCTGCTTTGACGCAGAGAAACTGCCCCGCTGGCGATCGCTGCAAGACATTCGCCACCGTCAGGGGTACAGGCTAGAGCTGTGGGAGCCGGAGCAGGTACGCGATCGCTGCCCCCACCTCAGTGCCGAGGGTTTGGCCGCAGGCATTTTCTCTCCCCAGGATTTTCAAATCAGCCCCACGGCGCTCACAGAAGCACTAGTCGCGGGTGCCCAGATCAACGGAGCGGTGTTTCACTTCGCTCAGCCCGTGGTGGAGTTTATCTCGGCAGAGGGCAATACCCAAAGCAGCGCTACCGGTGTTCAAACTGCTACCCAAACCATAGCCTCTGACGCAGTCGTCCTCTCTACTGGATTGGGCACTCTGCCCCTTACCCAGAGGCTTCAGCAGCCCACCAACCTTGGCCCGGTGCTGGGGCAGGCGCTGCGGCTTCACCTCGACTCGCCTCTGGGGAGGCCCCAATTTCAGCCAGTCGTTAATGGTCACGACATTCACCTGGTGCCCCTGGGAGGTGGCGACTACTGGGTTGGAGCCACCGTCGAGTTTCCGCCCGAGACCACCTTAGAAGCCGCGCTGGCGATGCAGCCTGAGGCCGAGCGATTGAAGGAGGTGCTAAGGGGCGCGATCGCCTACTGTCCGGCTTTGGCCACAGGCACCGTTACCCAGCGCTGGTTCGGTCTCCGCCCGCGCCCTCAGGGGCAGCCCGCCCCAGTGATTCAGCCTCTAGCGGGCTACAGCAACATCTGGCTAGCCACCGGCCACTACCGCAATGGCGTACTGCTCGCCCCCGCCACGGCCCTGGCCGTGCGCGATAGTTTGCTGGAGCATGTCCGGGGCGATCGCCCTTAGCGACGCGGTACGCTGGGCACTACCGCGCTTTGTCAGCGAGCGTTCTACACTAACAGGCATACCCCTTCTCTAACCGACCTGCTATGACCCTGGCGTCTTCTGCCACCGACTGGGACAGCCTGGCCCAAACCCTTGGAGCCGTAGAAACCATCCGCGAACCTAGTCAGCGCGAAAAACTGTCGAAAGACTACTACTACTTCAGCCCGGTGCTGCAAGGGCAGCTAGGCGATTTGGTGGCCGATCTAATTGTGCGCCCCACCAGTGAGGCGGAGGTGCTCACCGCAGCCAGAATTTGCGCAGCAGCGCGGGTGCCCGTGACGGTGCGAGGCGCAGGCACGGGGAACTACGGCCAGTGCATTCCCCTAGAGGGCGGTGTGGTGCTGGACCTAAGCAAGATGAACGCTGTCAAGCGGGTTGAGCCGGGAACAGCCTGGCTAGAGCCGGGGGCCAAGCTGGCGGCGATCGACAAGGTCGCTCGCGAAACCGGGTGGGAGCTGCGCATGTACCCCTCTACCTACCGCACGGCGACCATCGGCGGCTTTATCGGCGGCGGCAGCGGCGGTATTGGATCGATTACCTACGGTCAGCTGCGCGATCGCGGCAACCTCAACGCCGTGCGCGTTGTCACCTTTGAAGACCACCCCAGGGTAATTGAGCTACGCGGCGACGACGTGCAGAAGGTGAACCACGCCTACGGCACCAACGGCATCATCACCGAGCTAGAGATTCCCCTCGGCCCCGCTTATCCCTGGGCCGAGCTGATTGTGACATTCGACGACTTCATGACCGCCGCTCATTTCGGCCAGGCTCTAGGCAGTGCCGACGGGCTAATCAAAAAGCTAATCAGCATCCACGCCTGGCCTATTCCCAGCTACTTCGCCTCCCTACAGGCCTACCTGCCCGCAGGCAAAGCCGCTGCTCTGCTGATGGTAGCTGAGCCCTCCCTAGAGCTATTTGGCGGGCTGGTGCAGGAGTTTGGCGGCACCGTGACGTACAGCAAATTAGCCTCTGAGGCGATCAAAGGTGCCCCTCTAGCAGAATTTACCTGGAACCACACTACCCTCCACGCCCGCAGCCACGATCCGTCGCTCACCTACCTACAGACTCTATTTCCCTACGATCCTAACCTGGAGCGGGTGCAGCACTTCTATGAGCACTTTGGTGATGAAGTGATTATGCACCTGGAGTACCTGCGCATGGGGGGCAATACCGTTCCGGCAGCGCTACAGATTGTGCGCTATTCAACTCCTGAGCGGCTGGCCGAGATTATTCGCTACCACGAAGACCACGGCGCGCTGATTGCCAATCCCCACACCTACCTGCTCGAAGACGGCGGCATGAAAACGGTGGATGTAGCCCAGGTAAATTTCAAGGCTGAGGTTGATCCTCACGGACTGCTTAACCCCGGTAAAATGCGCGGCTGGCTAGAGCGCACCAAGACGATATCGCAGTCGAGCATGCCGTGACGATGGAGCGTCCATTTACCGACCAAGATCGAGCTGAGTCTCTGAAGGCAGCTTTGCTAGCCGGGTTTACGGCTGGTCTAGCCGCAGCGGTGTTATTGCTGCTTCACCGGCTGCCCGCCCTTGGCTGGGCAGCCGCGTTGCGATCGCTCATCTCCGGCCTCAGCGGCAGCACGTTTTGGGTGAGCGCCACCCTTGCGGGCCTGTCGGGCGGTTTATTCGGTATCACCTACCGCTACGCCGTGCGTCAGGACGAAAATTCGCAGCTTAAAGCAGGGGTGGTTTTAGCGTTTGGCCTGGTGCGGGGGCTGGCCCTGGTAAATGTGGCCGCAGCGGTAAGTCTGCGGGGCTGGCCGTTTGCGGTAGCGATCGCCGAAAGCCTAGTCCTGTTTGTGGCCGCCGCCGCCGTTCTGGAGATAGCCCAGCGCCGGGGCTGGCTAAAGGCCGTCAGGTAGAATCCTTAGCCTCAGCAATCCATTCCCAGAATTTGCTGGGCCTGGGCTAGGGTCTGGGTACGGCTCATCTTGCCCTGGGCCGTTCTAGGGATAGCGGAAACGAGAATCCACTGTTTCGGGAGTTTGTAAAAGGCGAGGCAGGGCCTCAGGGCTTCTTGCAGAGTGTGTAACAGGGTCGGGGGTTCTGCCACAACCAAAGCGCAGAGCTGCTGACCCCAGCGATCGCACGGTAGCCCCACTACGCAGACATCGCTAACCTCGCTGACGCTCAGCAGCACAGACTCAATCTCCTCAGGGAAGACATTCTCGCCGCCGGTAATTATTTTGCTGCTGCTGCGTCCAACAATATGCAGATAGCCCACTCTATCTAGGTAGCCAATGTCGTCCGTTGGTAGAGAATCTTCTGCGCGGTGGAGCACTTTGGAGCATAGATATCCCCGCGCTAGGGAATTTGAGCGAATGGCAATCTGCCCTGGCTGCCCCGCAGGCTGAGGCTGGCCCCACTCGTTGAGAATAGTGAGGTCTACGTGGGGTAGAAGCCTACCACAGCTGCGGTGCCCGGCCAGAAATTCCTTCGGCAGCAGGGTCGCAACTTGGGCAGCAGTTTCGGTCATGCCGTAGGTGAGGGCAATGGGGATTTCTGCGGCCTGGGCCTGGTCAAGCAGCGATCGCCCCGCCGGAGCGCCCCCCAGCAGCACCGCACGAAAGCTCTGTAGCCAGAGGATATTACTCTTCAGACTGAGCAGATCTCGCAGCTGAGTCGGCACCAGCGACAGAAACCCACCGGGCGGTAGGGATAGTCTTACTCCGGCCTTTAGATCGCCGTAAGGTTGCACAACAAGGCATCCCCCCGAGGTCAGCACCCGCAGCACCTGCATAAATCCGCTAACGTGAAACAGCGGCAGCACGCAGTAGGCATGTACGGTCTCAACCGCAAAGTGCGCGCAAAATCCCTGTACCGAGGTCGTCAGCGTTGCCCAGGTGTGTACGACAAACTTGATCTGTCCCGACGATCCGCCGGTCGGAATCAGAACCTGGCCCGGCGCTCCTCCCGGCACCCAACAGGGATAAACCGCCCATTCTGGCTCAGCAGGCGCGTGCCAGTCAGGAGCGACCATCGCCTCTGCCTGCTGACGCTCCTGATAGCCCCAGCGAGGATTGATTAAGACAATCAGGCACCCTTCGGCCCATGCAGCTAGGCAAGCCGCCAAAAACTTCAGCGAATCGGGTTCGGCTATCAAAATTCCAGAACCCTGGCTGGGGGAAGTCTTTCTGAGATCAGCAAAGACTGGCGTCAGCGTTTTTACGTATTGCCAAAAGGTTTGGCTGCTAGGACCAATTAGCCAGTCATCGCCCCGGCGTTTGCGCAAGACATCGGCTAAAGTCTGTCCCATAGTTCAGCGGGGGTGAGAGTGTCCCAGTCGTCATCAAACCAGCCCTGGGTGCCAAAGCCCAAGGCCGGGATCGGTCTCTGGGAACAGCGGTAGGCCAGGTCTAGAGCAGCCCGTCGCCCTACACAGGTTTCGAAGGCGGAGGAAAAAACCAGCCGAGGCCGATGCTGCCGGTAGAAGGCTTGCAGCCGCTGGGGCAATCCGGCGATCGCAGGCTTAACCACAAATACTCCCCGCCAGCCCCTGGCCCAGCAATACTCTAGCTGCGCTAGGGTAGCGACCGATTCGTCCAGAGCGATCGCAGTTTGGTAGCGTGATCCTAACGCGGCCATCGCCGCAACCTGATCGGGCGGCAGCGGCTGCTCTAGGTGTTCGATCGTGACTAGCTGGCCGGCGTTGATGCTGTCACACATCGCCAGCCAGCGCTTAGCCTGGCTCAAGCTCAAGCCCCCGTTGGCATCCAGCCGCAGCCTGATGCCCTGCGGCAGTGCCTTGACCAGCTGATCGAGCCACTGCGTTTCCTCATCGGTCGAGAAAACGCCGATCTTCCACTTGAGCGTTCGGTGTCCCTGAGCCACGCGTTTGAGCGCTGTTTCTGCGGCCTCCCCAGCGGGCACTAGGCCGCAGATATCGGCGATCGAGGGTTCTAGTCCGGCATCGTTTGCATCTAGATTTGCCAGGGCGCAGGCTAGGCCAAACTGAGTGGCGGGCAGTCCATCTGGTACACACTCAGGCGATCCTTCGCCCTGGGCTGCCCAGACCAGCGCATCCGCTAGCGACTCACTGCCAAACCAGGAGATAGGAGCTACTTCGCCGTAGCCTATCCGCCCCAGCCTGCACAGGCGAATAATCAGCCCCTCGCGCCAAATCCAGGGGCCGTGGGCTGTGCGCAGCGGCTGAGCAAATCGCCGCTGGTAGGGGCGAAAGGCTAGCTCAACGGCCATAGGCGCTCAGCCAAAAGCCCAGGGCCAAAGGCACCCCGCTCCAGAAGTGAAAGCCAATGGCGAAAAATTTGGCGTTGCTCACTCGCGCGGGCTGGTCGTGAAAACGCACGACGTGACGACTCAGCCGCCAGGCCGAGGGCAGGCTAGCAAACACCAGCACCGTCCATATAGGGAATAGCCCCGCAGCTAGGCAAAAGGCCGCGATCGCAAACACAAGTCCACACGCCCAGGGAACCAGCGCCGCCCCTCGCTTTGTGCCCAGGCGAACAATGGGCGATCGCTTGCCCGCCGCCAGGTCATCGTCAACCTGATGAAAATGAGAGCAAAACAGCACCAGCGTTGTAGTCACCCCGACGATTACCCCCGCCAGCTGGCTGCCCCCCGACCAGCTCTGGGTCTGGCTGTAGTAGGCTGCTCCCACAGCCAAGGGGCCAAAGCTCAGGAAGCACAGCACCTCGCCCAATCCCCGATAGCCCAGGCGAAAGGGTGGCCCTTGGTACATGTAGCCCAGGCCGCAGCAGAGCAGAATCATTCCGAGCACGACGGGGTCTTGCTGCACGAGCGCGATCGCCACAATACCAGCTATCCCCAGCATCAGACACCCGTTGGCGAGAGCCAGCACTAGGGCTCGATTACGGGTCAGATTGACCACAGAATGCGCTTTGTTGACATCAATACCTGTGTCAGCATCAAACACGTCATTACTAAGGTTTTCCCAGGCCAAAATAAGCACTGCCGCCACCGTAAACAGCGCAAAAACGCCGCTGTTAAACCGGGCTGTTTCGACATAGGCGATCGCGCTACCGACCAAAATCGGCATAACAGCGACGCTGTACATAGGAGGCTTTATCGCTGCTAGCCAGAGCTTGCGGGCGGCAGGGTCTACCGGGTGAGTCGTCATGGCGCTGAAATTACTTCAGGCCTAGCATATCGCCTAGCCGGACCCTTCTTGCCACCGGCTTCACAATGTCAAACCTGGCCACACTGGCTTGAATACGCCGAGCCGCTGCCAAAAAGTTACGTAATTTTCCATAGCAAACTATCGCTAGGGCTTGTGCATATTAAAACCACAGACATCTGTTGCATTGAGCAGGGTCTGGTG
>JBARUP010000348.1:0-9659 GCA_049645805.1 Nodosilinea sp. | reverse complement strand
CCAAATACGTATAGTGCGCCTGTACTACGTAGAGTACGTGTCTCAGGCGCTGTCTTAATAGCAAATTCGGAGAAGCATTGTATGGCAGCTATCACTTTGGCGGCATCTAGCGTTAAGCCCCTAGCCGATCGCGTTTTGATTAAAGTAAGTGCGTCGGAAGAGACCACTGCTGGCGGCATTCTGCTACCCGACACCGCTAAGGAAAAGCCTCAGGTAGGCGAGATTACCGCTGTTGGCCCCGGTAAGTCCGACGATAAAGGTAGCCGTCAGGATATGGAGGTCAAGATTGGCGACAAAGTACTTTATTCCAAGTACGCCGGTACCGACATCAAGCTAGGCGGTGATGAGTTTGTGCTGCTGTCTGAGAAAGACATTCTCGCCGTGCTGGGCTAAGCCAAAATTGAGATTTTAGGGTCGGGATTCTGGTTCATCGCAGGGTGGGCACCCTCCATCATCAAGTGCCTCAGTGCCACAGCATATGGATTCTGTTAGCCCGTCATCCGAGCGCCTCACCGCCAGAATTCCAACTCCCAGAGCTTTTGCTCTTTAACATTCTCACGTTCACTCTTTGTCTTCATCTTCGGAGAAAATCTGTTCTATGTCTAAGCGCATTGTTTACAACGAAAACGCCCGTCGCGCTCTTGAAAGGGGTATGGATATCCTGACTGAGGCCGTGGCCGTCACCCTTGGCCCCAAGGGCCGCAACGTGGTGCTTGAGAAGAAATTTGGCGCGCCTCAAATTGTCAATGACGGCGTTACTATCGCCAAAGAAATTGAGCTTGAAGACAACATCGAAAATACCGGTGTTGCCCTGATTCGTCAGGCCGCCTCCAAGACCAACGACGCCGCTGGCGACGGTACTACCACAGCTACCGTGCTGGCTCACGCCATGGTCAAAGAAGGCATGCGCAACGTCGCTGCCGGTGCCAACGCTATTTCCCTCAAGCGCGGCATCGACAAGGCTACGGCCTACCTGGTTGAGAAAATTGCTGAGCACGCCCGCCCCGTCGGTGACTCCAAGTCGATTGCTCAGGTTGGGTCTATCTCTGCCGGTAACGATGAAGAAGTCGGCCAAATGATTGCCGAAGCCATGGAAAAAGTGGGCCGCGAAGGCGTCATTTCCCTGGAAGAAGGCAAGTCGATGACTACCGAACTGGAGGTCACCGAGGGGATGCGCTTTGACAAAGGCTATGTTTCCCCCTACTTTGTCACCGACACCGAGCGCATGGAAGCGGTGCTGGATGAGCCCTATATTCTGATTACCGACAAGAAAATCGCCCTAGTGCAGGACCTAGTGCCTGTGCTTGAGCAGGTGGCTCGCTCCGGTCGTCCCCTAATCATCATCGCTGAAGACATCGAGAAAGAGGCCCTAGCTACTCTAGTGGTCAACCGTCTACGCGGCGTGCTGAACGTCGCCGCCGTCAAGGCTCCTGGCTTTGGCGATCGCCGCAAGGCTATGCTCGAAGACATCGCCGTGCTGACCGGCGGCCAGGTGATCAGCGAAGACACCGGCCTCAAGCTCGACAACACCAAGCTTGAAATGCTGGGCAGCGCCCGCCGCCTCACCATCACCAAGGACACCACCACCATCGTCGCCGAAGGCAATGAGAAGGATGTCAAGGCCCGCTGCGAGCAGATTCGTCGCCAGATCGATGAGTCTGACTCTACCTACGACAAGGAGAAGCTTCAGGAGCGGCTAGCTAAGCTCTCTGGCGGCGTAGCGGTCATCAAAGTCGGTGCGGCCACCGAGACCGAAATGAAAGACCGCAAGCTGCGCCTTGAAGATGCTATCAACGCCACCAAAGCTGCTGTTGAAGAGGGTATCGTCCCCGGCGGTGGTACTACCCTGGCTCACCTAGTGCCCGACCTGAACGCCTGGCTTGAGGAAAACCTCACTGCTGAGGAGCACACCGGAGCCTCGATTGTGGCTCGCGCCCTAGCTGCTCCCCTGATGCGGATTGCTGAAAACGCCGGTCAAAACGGCGCGGTGATTGCCGAGCGCGTAAAAGAGAAGGACTTCAACGTTGGCTACAACGCAGCCAACGGCGAGTTCGTCGACATGCTTGAGGCCGGCATCGTTGACCCCGCCAAGGTGACTCGCTCTGCCCTGCAGAACGCGGCCTCGATCGCGGGCATGGTGCTCACGACTGAGTGCATCGTAGTCGACAAGCCAGAGCCCAAGGAAGGTGGTGCTCCCGCAGGCGCTGGCATGGGCGGCGACTTCGACTACTAAGCGATCGCTTTAGAGCCGGGTTTTAGGCGGGATGGTTGCAGGCAGAGCAGCCAGCCACAGAAACCCGGTTTCTGCCCAAGAAATTTACTCACCTCAAAGCCGTCCTAACCGCTAGGGCGGCTTTTTGTTGCGCCCGAGCTGGCTACGCTCCTAAAAGTCACAGCCCTGGGGTAGGGGTGGCTGAGTGGCTACACCCGCCGCCACCGGTGCATCTAGAACGGCTTCAAACCCGTTCTCAACGCTGCCCTGGAGGGCCTGAGGGCCGTAGCCGCGATCGCTCATGTGGGCGCGAACGAGCACGGTCTGCTCAGGCTGTATCGGCACCGGGCCGCCCGAGCGGGAGAAGGGCTGCTCATCGACGTGGCTGTGGAGCAAAACCCGACGATAGAGCAGCTCGCCATCGTCGCTGATGACTTCCCACCAGTCTGCGTAGCGATCGCACCCGGTATCAGGGCTTTCTACCGTGACTGCAAAGGTATAGCTGCCCGGCTCGCCAGTGACGTTGACCTCGCGCACCACCGCATTGTCGGTTGCATCACTAGCTAGCTGCGGTGTTCCATCAGCGTCTGGCTTGGTTGACGAGATCGTACTGGTAGTTTGGCAACCTAGGCTGCCTGCTAGTACGATCGCGAGGGTGTACTTGACTAGCTTCACCATTATTTCCCCTTAGTCCCCTCTGGTTCTCAGAGTTATATCCTATTGATTAAGCTAGCTAACTCCGGCTGAGGACATTATATGCATGGGACTTAGGGGAACGACTCGACCTCCAGCGGGCTGACCTCAATGCTCTCGACCAGATTGCTATAGCGCTTGGTTATCACCAGCACTCTAGGGTTTCTCAGGAAACTGTAAGACAGCCCTCAGACTAGCTTCGGTAAATTCAACAAAATTGGTAGTGCGATCGCGGCTTGTGCGACTTTCAGCCGGTGCCCTCATTAGGTAATTCCTATGTCCTCTGCGCAGATGCGACGAGACCGGTTTCGTCCCCAGATTGCGACCTTACTCATGGTCGGTACCATTCTTGGCGCGGGCCTAATTGTGATCGCCTGGTTTGCTGGCAACGGCCTGGTTTCTACAATTTTTGACCAGCTCCACCAGCTTCAGCAGCACCCCCCCGGCTGGGCGATGTCTCCGATGATGCTGGGGGAATATTTCTTGTTTTGGACCGCCTCCCTGATGGCCCTTGTCTGGATCATCATGGCGGTTTCGCCTGAGCCTGTAGCCTGGTCAAGAACTGTCGTAATCGGCATTTTAGGCGTGCTGACGGTTCGCTACCTGCTGTGGCGAACCCTGTCTACCCTCAACCTCAGCACCCCTCGGGACGGCGTCTTTAGTCTGGCGCTGTTTGCCCTAGAACTGTTTATCTTGATCAGCGGCATTATTCAGCTGTTTTTGCTGCTGCGGGTCAGAGACCGGGTCAAGGCCGCCGACCGGCTGTCTCAGGACGTTGTTAGCGGTGCCTATACCCCCGCCGTTGATGTTCTGATTCCTACCTACGACGAACCGGCGTTTATTCTGCGGCGCACGGTGATTGGCTGCCAGGCGCTAGAGTACGAACCCAAGACCATCTACCTGCTCGACGATACTCGTCGCCCCGAAATTAAGGCCCTGGCGGAAGAACTGGGGTGCAGCTACTTGACTCGTCCCGACAACGCCCACGCTAAAGCCGGCAATCTAAATCACGCCATTCCCCAGACTCAGGGGGAGCTGCTGGCTTTGTTCGATGCCGACTTTGTTCCTACCCGCAACTTTTTGACCCGCACCGTTGGGTTCTTTCAAGACCCGCAGGTTGCTCTGGTGCAAACGCCCCAAAGCTTCTACAACCCTGACCCCATTGCCCGCAACCTCGGCCTAGAGGACGTGCTTACCCCCGAGGAAGAAGTCTTTTATCGCCAAATTCAGCGCGTCAGAGACGGGGCCGGGGCGGTGGTCTGCGCGGGGACGTCGTTTGTGGTGCGGCGATCGGCGCTGGCCTCGGTGGGCGGCTTTGTAACCGAGGCGGTGAGCGAAGATTTCTTCACCGGCATTCAGCTGGCGGCCAAGGGCTACCGCCTGGTGTATCTAAACGAAAAGCTCAGCGCCGGACTGGCCGCTGAAAATATTGCTGCCCATGCCCTCCAGCGCGTGCGATGGGAGCAAGGGACGCTGCAGGCGTTCTTTATCAAATCTAACCCTGTAACCATTCCCGGTCTGAAGCCCATTCAGCGCTTGGCCTATGTTGAAGGGCTTATCCACTGGTTTAGCAGCGTTGCTCGGGTCGGCTTTTTACTGATGCCGCTGGCCTACGCTTTTCTTGGGGTGATACCGCTACAGGCGACCCAGTCGGAGCTTTTGTACTTCTTTCTGCCGTTTTATTTGGTGCAGCTCAGCGTTTTTTCCTGGCTAAACTATCGGTCTCGCTCGGCTCTGCTGTCGGATGTCTACTCCCTGGTGCTGGCCTTTCCCCTAGCGGCTACCGTGTTTCAGGTGATGATGCGACCCTTTGGCAAGGGATTTAAAGTAACGCCCAAGGGAACAGCGAGCGATCGCTACCACTTCAACTGGGCTCTAGCGTGGCCTTTACTGGTGGTGTTCGTCTTAACGGCGCTAAGCTTGTGGGTCAATTTGGGCAACTGCCTCATCACCATGGCCAGCTCGTACGAGTACACCAGGGGCATGAGCATCGGCTGGGTCTGGAGCGCCTACAATCTGCTGATGCTTAGCCTTGCGCTACTTATTCTGCTTGATGCTCCACGCCCTAGCCCCTACGAGTGGTTTAGTTTACAGCGAGTTGCCCGCCTCCGGCTTTCTGCTGGTTCAGGTCAGGGCGAGTCCTCAGAGTTGTGGGGGTTTACCACCATGATTTCTGAGGTCGGCGCAGAGATCGCCATTACCAAGCCAGCGCTTGCAGTAGAAGAGGCGCTGCGATCTCAAGACGTGGAGCTGGCCCTGGTGGATGAGCAGATCGCGATCGCAGGCACGGTCACCGATCTCAAAATCAAAGATGGCTTCCCGACGGTTACCGTGCAGTTCGCTACGGTGCCTTTGCCTCAGCAGCGGCGGCTCGTCGAGCTGCTCTTTTGTCGCCCCGGTCAGTGGCAAAGCCGCTGCGCCCCCAACGAGCTGCACTCGCTCTGGCTGATTATCAAGTCGGTGTTGCAGCCTCGGTTTTTGTTTGACCGCCGGGTGCAGACTCGGCCCGTTATAGTCAGTAAGGTTTAGCAGCGCTTTTGACGCTAAACCTTGCTGAATTGGCTCAGCGATAGTGCTAAAAGGACTCAGAAGTCTCTGCATTGTTCAACCCCATGACTGCACCCGGCGATACCCACGTTTACCCCGTCCTCTGGCAAGACGACCATCTGGTTCTAATCGATCAGCGCCAGCTGCCGGAGCGCTACAGCGTTGTGGCAATTCACCGCTGCGACGATGTTGTGCGATCGCTGCGCTCTGGCATTGTTCAGGGTGGTTCTGCCCTAGGCCTTGCTGCCGCCTACGGGCTGTACCTGGGGGCTACTGAAATTCACACCGACGACCCCACGGCATTTTGGGAGCGAATGGAGGCAATCGGCGACCAGTTTAAGCAGACCCGGCCTGGAAAAGCGCATTTGCGGTGGGCGGTAGACAAAATGCTGAGGGTAATTCACCACTCCAGTGCCTCCATTGACGATGTTAAGAACCAGCTGCTAGCCCAGGCCCAGGCTATGCAGGCCGAGGATTTTAGCCTGTGCCACGCGATCGGCAGCTACGGCCTGCAAGCCCTGCCCAGCAGCCCGGCAAAGCTGACGCTGCTGACCCACTGTAACCACGGGGCGCTGGCCACTTCGGGCTACGGCACGTCGCTGGGCATCATGCGATCGCTGTGGCAAGCCGGTCGCCTAGAGCGGGTCTACGCGGCTGAGACTCGGCCTACCTTCCAGGGCTCACGGCTCACCGCCTGGGAATGTGTGCAAGAGGGTATTCCGGTGACGGTGATAACCGACAGTATGGCCGCCCACTGCATGCAAAAGGGGCTGATTCACGCCGTACTAGCCGGGGCCGATCGGATTGCCGCCAATGGCGACACCATCAGCAAAATTGGCACCTACAGTGTAGCCCTGGTAGCCCAGGCCCACGGCATCCCGTTTTTGGTGGCGGCTCCGGTGTCAACCATAGATTTTGAGGTTGCTCGCGGACAGGACATAGCGATCGCAGAACGCGCGCCGGAAGAAATTTATCGTCTAGGCGATGCTCAGGGAGCCCCCCAACTAGGGCAGCGCGTTGCTCCCAGCGGGGCTGAATTCTATAACCCTGGTTCCGACGTTACCCCGGCTCGGCTGATTACCGCGCTCGTAACTGAACAGGGCGCTTTTGCTCCTGACCAGATTGGCGACCTGAAGGTGGAGTAGCGCTCGGTTCTTTGATTTTTCTAGAGCAAGTGAAGAACATTGGCCTAGCGTCATTATTATTAGGAGGATCGTCGCTGCCGCCCTACCTTTGACTCTGTTATGCCTACTCTGCGCCCCTCAGCCAACGTCCCTAGATATCTGCTGACGGTTTTCGCTGTAATCGCCGTTGTTGTTGGCGTGCGATTTTTGATTACCTGGGCGGCTGAGGTGTTCCTGCACCCCATTCCTATTTTGGGCGGCTGGCTCAAGAGCCTCGAAATTGTCGAGCTGAGCGTTATTTTACTCTTCGCGCTACTGGGCTTTGGCCTGGGCAGCGCCACTCGCCACCTATCGGCCAAAACCCCGCTCGGGCTTAAGTCAATTGCCCTACTGATTGCTCTACCGCTGGTGTTTTTTAGCAGCTACTGGCTGCGATACAACCTGTGGACCAACCAGCTCACTGCTGAGTCAGCGCTGACGCGGGATCAAATTGTTGCCCTGTCCAACCAGGCCCTCAGCCGTGAGGGAGGCAGCCAGGGCTTTTGGGGATACTACACCACCACCACCCGGATGCCCATCTTGCCTGCTACCACCGATGAGCTGGAGCGTATGGCCGAGGACCAGAAGTGGTTTCGCTCAGAGCTAACCCGCTTTAGCGGCGTCGAGCCAGGCGTCTTCTCGATGATTTTTGACGGAGCCGGGTGGGGTATTCGGTTGTTTTACATGGCTTTAGCCTTTCTTACCGGGGTAATCTATTTTTTCAAAGGACTAGCTGAGGCCGACGCCGCCCGGCTGCGAAGGGTTGCCCAGGGTGCCACCGTAGCTAAGAGCGCGGGACGGTGAAACGGTGCGGATCAAGCCCGGCGCTAGGGTGCGGACTGAGGTTGATGACTGAGAGGCCATGTCAATGACATCCCTAGCTGCTGTGGTTCTAGCCGGAGGCCGCAGCTCCCGCATGGGCCACGACAAAGCGCTGATCTCGCTGGGGACCGAAACGCTGATTCAGCGCACCTGCCGGGTTGCTCTAGCCTGCGCCGACGCGGTGTACATCGTGACGCCCTGGTGCGATCGCTACCGTTCTTTGGTAGCCGCCTCGGTGCAGTGCGTTGAGGAGCAACTGGGAGTCTCCCAGACCTCTGAAGGACCGCTGGTGGGGATCGTGCAGGCGCTGGACTGGCTGCACCAGCAGCCTGGGGACAACCCTGAATGGGTGCTGGTGCTAGCCTGCGATCTGCCCAATCTATCAGCGGCTGTTCTCACGGCCTGGCGAACGGATCTAGCTACGCTGCCATCGTCCTGCCTGGCCTACATACCTCAGCGCCAGCGCCGCTGGGAGCCGCTGTGTGGATTTTATCGAGCGACGGCCCTAGAGCCGCTGCAGCAGCACGCAGCGGGGAGTCAGGGGCGATCGCTGCAAGGCTGGCTCGACCAGCATCCGGCGCGGCCTATTCCCCTGGCTAATGATACTGAAGCCATGCTGACCAACGTCAATACCCCAGCCGATCTGGAGGCCTGGCAGGCTGCTTCAGGCTTGTAAACTACTACAAACACGCTACAGCTTCAATCAGCGGGACCCGACGCGGGGGGAGCCTTAGCTGAGGGAGCCGCCTCAGGCCAGGGAATGCGGCTGTCAGCGGCAAGCAGGCGGGCGATTTCTCGGGCTCCGTAGCGGTTGACGTGGCTGGGGTCGGCAAACAGATGCGACTGCCAGCGCCACAGTTCAAGAAAATCGACCAGGGTGAGGGTGCCCTGGTCGGCTAGGTCCTGAAAAAACCTTTGAAACTGGCGTTCGTAACCGAGACGCACGCTGTCTAAGTAGTCGTTGCTGAGGGGCAGATTGACAAATACCAGGGGAATGCTCTGGCTCTCAAGAAACTGAAGCATGGCCCTGAAGGATACAGTCTGCACCCCCTCTAGGCGGAAGGGACGATAGGCGTTGTCATACTGGCCCCGCACCCGAGGGAAGCTGCGGTAGTACACCGCTGGGTTGAACTGGTCGTTGACGGCTAAAAAGCCCTGGGCGTTGATAGGGCTGGGCGGGATTGTGCCGTACGGCACAGCGGCTTCGGCCTTGTCAGCCCCTGCGGTTTCGGCTGCCGTGGTTTCGGCTTCGGCCTCGTCAGGCTCGGCTGAAAGCAACTCTTCGTTCAGGGTCAGCCGGGCTCCATCGCTAGCGGCGGCGTAGCCTGGAGAGGCCAGAACTTCTGCAAAGGTGCGATCGAACCGACCGCTGTTAAAGGCGCGCGACCCTTCTGCCCAGACAATTAGCTGGGGGTGCAGATCGGGAGCCAGCAGCTGCCGCGTCAAAAAGCTAACAACCTGGGCCGTAGCCCCGTTAACGCTAAAGTTGTACACTCGCAGGCCTGGGTACCCCTCTACCGCCAGCGCCTGCTGAAGCACTTGGGGGTCGACTCCCTGTAGCGATCGCGAACTGCCCACAATCAGCACGTCCGGTGGGCCCTGGGCTGCCGCGTAGGCGCGGTACAGGCTAACCTGCTCGTCGAGCACATCGCTACCCAGCGCCGGAAACGCTCGCGGCAGACCCTGCTGCGCCGCCTGCTGCTGGGCCACAGAGAGATTTTTCTGGTACTCCCGCGCTTTGCGCTGACCAAACACCTGGCGCGGGTCATCTTCAGGCAGGTCTTGGAGTAGAACGACCGCTCGGCCCCAGGCCGCCGCCACCTGGTGCCACTGGGCGGCGGTAGCTGCGGTGGATGCCAGCTCAGCGGCGCGGTTAGCCTCGCTAACGGCCTGATGCCAGGGGTCGGGGGCTGCTGCCGCAGCCGCGTCAGCAGGAGTACGGGCGGCTGGCGTGGAGGCCGGGCTCGAAGGACTAGTGCAGCAGGTGAGCAAAACGCCTGCGGTTATCGATGCCGTTAGTCTAAGCCGGGAGGTGAGGAGATCAGTCATGGCAGTGATAGAAGCGTGGGAAGAGATCGGTTCGGGCTCCGCTGGGTCTCTCTGCGCCTGTCTTTTTGTGCCAACGCCGGGTCGGCCAGGTTTAGGCTGGGAAGCCAACCGATGGCCAGCGACCAGCAGCAAACGGTGCTTTGCGCTCAGAAGACCGCCAACGTCTCCCCAGC
>JBARUP010000347.1:0-5878 GCA_049645805.1 Nodosilinea sp. | reverse complement strand
AAGGGCAAAAAAGTCGATGCCGCCGTAGCGAAAGGTGTAGTAGCGGTTAGGCAAGCGGGTAAACTGTCCTGGCTGATAGCGCAGTCCCTGGGTGGTTTTATCCCAGGGGCCGTAGTGGCGATCGAGGTGGCTTGCTAGCTCGCTGTCGGGCAGCGCTCTTAGGTAGTCCATAAAAGCCCGAGCATAGGTATCACCTACCCCAGACCCGCGCCAGCCCAAGTTGGGGTTAAGGTTTAGCCTCAGCACCTTACGCAGGGGCCAGGTTAGCTGCACTAAAATGCTGTAAAGCCTGGCCAGATTGTAGTAATCGTGATTACCCGGTACAACCAGAAAGGGAAAGCGAAACAGCAGTTGGTCAAAGGCAATACGAGTGGGGCGATCGCCCCCTACCAGCCACTCTCGGTAGGGTTTAATGAAGTTCTCCAGGTACTGTTCCCTAGAGCCGACTTGATACACCACGTCTCCGGTATGCAGCAAAAAACGGCAGTCTTGCAAGTGGGGCACCATCTGCTGAGCGATTCGCCGCTGGGGGTGGTGGTCAGGGTGCGGCCCGGAACCGCTGTCGCCAATCACCAAGAACGAAAATTCTCTATCTTCGCTACGACCATCCTCCAGCATCAGCCGAGTCTGATCGACCCGGCGCTCCCTTAGCGCCGGGTGCTGCCAACAGACGCGCTCCTTCATTTTGGCAACTTTGGTCAAAATGGGCGGGTCTAAGATAGAAGCCATGGTCTGTAGGGTCAGGTTGTGCGGCGGTGAAAAGCTAGGCCTAAAGCAAAAGAGCCTCCAACTTAGGGTAGTCTGAGTTTCCAAAAATGCCGAGCAGGCTGTAGGCTACCGTCTTCTCCAATACCTGTGCCAGACCTAAAATAGTCTAAATAAGGCCAAGCTCCTCCAGTGTCCAATCATCTATGCCGCTCGACTCCATTCATCACGTCATTGACCAGCTAGAGCAGCAGCCTCGCTGGCGCAGTCGAGGCCAGTTTCGCCAGGTCCTCAACCAGTGGTCAGTCGTAGTTGGCGAGGGCGTGGCCCGGCAGGCTGCCCCAGTACGGCTTGATCAAGACGTGCTGCACGTGGCGGTGGCTAACCCTATGTGGGCCCAAACCCTGACCCTAGAGCGACTGCGGATTTTAGCCAAGCTCAATGATCGCCTCGGCCTAGCTCTGAGCGACATTCGCTTTTCTAGCGGTGACTGGTATCGAAAGACGTTTCAGCCCGCTCAGACAGACAGCCTTTCTGCAACCAGCCTGCCCGAATGGCTGCGGCAGCACCCTAGCTTTGAGCCCCAGACCATTCCCATAGCAGCTCAGCGGCCTCAAACACCCCAGGAAAGCTTTCAACGCTGGGCCGATATGACTCAGCGTCTGGCGGCTCAGCAGCCCCTCTGCCCCCAGTGCCGCTGCCACTGCCCCAGAGGAGAGCTTAATCGCTGGGGGCGATGCAGCATTTGTGCCGTGCAGGGTTTTAAAGGACCGGTGGGGCAACACTCTGCACGGGAGTAACCCCAAACACCTGAGCAAAAGCTGCTACCACCACCGGTCGCACCATCTCCACCGTAACCCCAGGACAAAACTGAACCAGGCTGCCTACGGATTTGTGGGTAATACCGCAGGGAGCGATCGCGTCAAAGCCAGTCAGGTCGGGACATACATTTAGCGCAAAGCCGTGCATCGTTACCCAACGGCTGACCTTAATACCAATTGCTGCCAGCTTGTAGTCACCCACCCAAACCCCAGTCAGCCCGACCTGGCGGGTCGCCTTTACTCCAAACTGCGCCAGGGTGCAAATCAGTACTTCCTCTAGCTGACGCAGATACCAGTGTAGGTCGGGCTGGTGCTGCTTCAGGTTAAGGATAGGATAGCCCACTAGCTGCCCGGGACAGTGATGCGTCACTTCGCCACCCCGCTCAGTACGAAACAGAGGATAGGGCAGGTTTTCGGGCGGCAGCTTGAGATGGTCTAGCGTTGATGCCTGGCCCAGGGTGTACACACCGGGATGCTCAACCAGCAGCAGCCGATCGGGCTGAGAGGAAAGACGATGGCTTTGCACAAGGGTTTTTTGCAGCGCCCAAACCTCAGCAAAAGGCGCTAGGCCCAGATTATAGATATCGCAGGGAATCATTGATTTTCAGACTGTCAACTCCATATTTGTCAACCGCGAGCTGATGCAAATAATCTATATTTTCCAAAGTTTAGCAATCAAGAATTATCAACCCATGCAAAGGATTTTAACGGGCAGTGTTGTGCAGAATACAAGGTGCTAGGGTGAAGCCATGAGCCAACGTATCAAGGAGTCCGCTTTATGAAGCTGGTAATCCATGGCAGAAATATTGAGATCACAGAAGCGATTCGAGAGCACGTAGAGCAAAAGATCCTCAAGGCGGTGAGCCACTTCAAGCACCTAACCAACGAGGTTGACGTCCATTTGTCTGTAGCTAAAAACCCTAGAATTGGTGCCAGCCAGTCTGCTGAGGTCACGCTGTTTGTAGATGGTGCCGTTGTTAGGGCGCAAGAAAGTAGTGAGAACCTCTACGCCAGCATTGACCTAGTCGCCGACAAGATTAGCCGCCAGCTGCGCAAGTTTAAAGAAAAACGCAACAACCGCATGCAGGGTAATTTAGGCAAAACTACCGAGGCATATCTCAACGAAGCACCGGCTACCGACGTAACCCACGTGCTCACCACCAGCGAGCCTCAGCTACCCGATGAGGTCATTCGTGCCAAGTACTTTGCCATGGCCCCAATGACGGTAACAGAAGCTCTAGAGCAGCTAGTGCTGATTGACCACGATTTCTACATGTTTCTTAACGCCGAAACCCAAGAGATAAACGTGATCTACGAGCGCAATCACGGCGGCTATGGTCTAATTCAGCCCCGCAGGCCTGGTCAGAACGGTCATCTAAACGGCAGCAGCACTAGACAGCCCGCTGAGGCAGCTACCCCCAGCTAAGCTTGAGCCACTGCTTGTAGTCAAGAACCCGATGTCCTTTGGGACCGGTACAGATCACCTGGGCGCTAGCTAAAGAACATCGGGTCTCTACAGCCTGAAGTACCTCAGCTGGTGGAGGCTGTCGATAGCAGAGGCTCGATACCGTCTTTGGCATCTAGGGCATACAAATCGTCGCAGCCGCCCACGTGGTGGTCGTTGATGAAGATTTGGGGTAGCGATCGCCGCCCGTTAGCCCGCTTCGACATCTCGCGACGGGCCGCTTCATCCCCATCAATGCAGTATTCGGTATAGTCAATGCCCTTTTGATCTAGCAGGCCTTTGGCGCGGATACAGAAAGGGCAGCGGCTCCAAGTATAGATCTCAACGTTAGGGGTCACGAGCATACCTCCAAAATCAGTTTAAGTTTCTTTACATTATCTTAGCTGTTTGTCTGGCTCAGGTGTCTGGCTTGAGTCCTTAGCCCCTAGCTGAGCCTCTGTTTAAAGATCGGGGTCTTGGGCTACAACCGGCTCCCGGCTAATCGTCTCCCCGCTTCCCTTCAGCGCGTGGGCGATCGCGTCTACGACCCGCGACACCCCAATAATTTCCAGCCCCTCTACTTTGACCGACTGCCCCTTGGGCACGATCGCTCGCTTGAAGCCCAGCTTGGCCGCCTCCTTTAGCCGCAGCTCTAGCTGAGAAATAGGCCGCACCTGGCCCCCAAGTCCCACTTCACCAATCAAGACAAGCTCAGGGTCAACCAGGCGATCGCGAAAGCTCGCCACGACCGAAACGGCTACCCCTAGATCCGCCGCTGGTTCCCCCACCGCCAGCCCCCCCGACGAGGCTACGTAGGCATCCAGCTTGGACAGGGGAATGCCCACCCGCTTTTCGAGCACCGCCAAAATTTGCAGCAGCCGGTTGTACTCAATGCCTGTAGTGGAGCGGCGCGGCGAGCTATAGCTTGTAGGGCTCACTAACGACTGTAGCTCTACCACCAGGGGCCGCGTGCCCTCACAGGCGACGATGGTGGCAATACCTGGCACCTGCTCATCGCGATTGCCTAAAAACAGCGCCGAGGGATTGCTGATTTCGGCTAAGCCGCGATCGACCATTTCAAACACACCCAGCTCGTGGGTCGCCCCAAACCGGTTTTTAACCGATCGCAGCAGCCGGTGGCTAGCAAAGCGATCGCCTTCGAAGTACAGTACCGTATCGACTAGGTGTTCGAGCACCTTGGGGCCTGCGATCGCTCCCTCCTTCGTCACGTGCCCCACAATAAATAGTGAAATATTCGCCCGCTTTGCGAGCTGCATCAGTGCCGACGTACACTCTCGCACCTGCGAGACCGATCCTGGAGCTGAGGTCAGCGCCCCATAGTACAGCGCCTGGATGCTGTCGATAACGGCCACAGTGGGCTTCAGCGACTCCAGCTCCATCAAAAGTCTTTCTAAGTCAATTTCTGGCAGCAAAAACAGACGCGAATCCACCGTTTCTACCCCAGCAGTTTCGAGGTCATCCGCCTTTTCTACGCCTTTTCCCTTGCCCTTACCCTGCTGACGGACCTCTTGACGACCCTCATCACCTTCCCCGAGCCGCTGCCACCGCAGTTTTACCTGCTGCCCCGACTCCTCAGCGCACACGTACAGCACCCGCTGCCGCGCCGCTAGGCGATCCGCCACCTGTAGTAGCAGCGTAGACTTGCCGATGCCAGGGTCCCCCCCCAGCAGCACTAGCGATCCAGGCACGATACCCCCCCCTAGCACCCGGTCTAACTCCCCGTAACCTGAGGGCAGTCGCGCCTGGGGGTGGTCCTGAATCTGGTTTAGGGTCATAGCCAGCCGAGGCTGACTAGCTTTAATCGCCGTGCCCCCTCGGCTACGCCCCAGCGTCGAGGCCCGCGTTGTTTCTTTGGCAGGCTGAGCTTGCTCGACTAGAGAGTTCCAGCTGTTACAAACTGGACAGCGTCCGAAGTACTGGGGCGTCTCGGCTCCACATTCATTACAGACAAAGATTGAGCGCGATTTTGCCATAGCTACCCTTTCACAGATCGTTTAAAACGCTTTAAATACCTAAAGCTGAGTCTTCAGTCCGCAATAAAACTTAAGAAAAATCTACAGCATGGGTTCCTTGGTGGGTAGCATCAATCAGTGGCTGCGAAATGGGTAAACCCGCTAGGCCTTGTGTAGCGGCGTTCTGGCGATTTTTACCAACCGAGCTTTGAGCCCTAAAGCCTAGCCAAATCAACAGCTTTCAAAAGTTAATTATTAAACGTTGCGATTGTTCATAGAATATGAAGTTACGTAGGGAGTTTTAGAAGCCTTGGAAAACAACAAAGAAAAGATCCTTGTCGTTGATGATGAGGCCAGCATTCGGCGCATCCTCGAAACCCGCTTGTCTATGATTGGCTACGACGTTGTCACTGCTGCCGATGGCGAAGAAGCTCTTGAAACTTTCCGCAACGCCGTCCCGGATTTAGTGGTCCTAGACGTAATGATGCCTAAGCTCGATGGCTACGGCGTCTGTCAGGAACTGCGGAAGGAGTCCGATATTCCTATTATTATGCTCACAGCCTTAGGAGATGTGGCCGATCGCATTACGGGGCTAGAGCTAGGCGCTGACGACTACGTAGTCAAACCCTTTTCTCCAAAAGAGCTGGAGGCCCGCATTCGATCGGTGCTGCGCCGGGTCGACAAAACCGGCATGACCGGCATTCCCAGCTCGGGAGTAATTTCGGTCAACACTATTCGTATCGACACCAACAAGCGCCAGGTATACAAGGGCGATGAGCGCATTCGCCTCACTGGCATGGAGTTTAGTCTGCTAGAGCTATTGGTTAGCCGCTCGGGAGAGCCCTTCTCTCGCTCCGAAATTTTACAGGAAGTGTGGGGTTACACCCCTGAGCGTCACGTTGATACCCGTGTGGTCGATGTCCACATCTCTCGCC
>JBARUP010000346.1:0-3024 GCA_049645805.1 Nodosilinea sp. | reverse complement strand
AGCGAGTGCCGCCATCTTGGTAGGGCATTTGGGTTTCAAAGGTAACCGGCTGTCCAGCCAAAACTTGCTCAACGTAGGGCCGAACAACGTCATAGGCGGTTTCGCCCAGTACCTCGCGCATGTGTTTGCCGTAGTTTTCTGTCGCCAGACACCCGAACCAGCTTTCATAGGTGCGGTTATTGAAGCGGTAGTGCTGATCTGCGTCTATGAACGAGATCAGCGCCGGAATAGCGTCGGTAACTAAACTAAGCTCTGCTTCACGCTGTCGTAGGGTCTCCTCAGTTTTCTTTTGCTCGGTGATATCTTCAGCAATACCGCCTATCCACATGAGCCTGCCCTGGTCGTCATACATCGGAAAGCCGCGATCGCGAATCCAAACGACGGTGCCATCAGGACGAATGACTCGATAGGTCTGGGTTGATATCCCCTCAGTACACTTCTGCCAGCTCGATCGAATCCGATCGCGGTCTTCAGGATGGATAGACTCACCAAACTGGGCTAGGTCAGCAAAAATTTCGCTTGCAGATCGTCCCCATACCCGCTCAAAGGAATGGTTAACGTAAGTCAGTTGATAGTTCTGAGCCTCTGTAATCCAAACAACGTCATTACTGTTCTCAGCAAACTGCCTGAAGCGGGTCTCACTTTCTCGCAGTGCCGCTTCAGCACGGGCGCGCTCGAAACCGAGAAAAATCTGATTTGAAAGCTCACGAATGAGTTCGATTTTATCAGCCTGCCAGTCTCGCGGCACCGAGTCAAAAACGGTGAACAAGAATTTCCACTCACCGTTTTTGTGCAACGGCACACAGACTAACGAATGAATATTGAACTCAGCATATTTCTCTGCGCTGATGCGGGTATCTGTACGGATGTCTCGGACAACAATTATTTCTTGATTCTGAGCCGCCCGAAGGAACTCATCCGTAACAAAGCTTGAGATGCTGTAGGTGCCAACAACGCTCGGCCCGCCCGGCTGATGCCAGGCATGATTAACTACAGCTTCTCTCTGGCCGTCGGTAATTTCGGCAAAGGCACAGATAGGCAGATTCAAGTAAGCGCCAATTTTTGCGCCAACGACCTGCATAATCTCATCGGCAGAGGAGAGGCGAGAAAGTTCTTTACTAATTTCGTTTAAGAAGGCGGTAGTATCCCAAGTTTTGCGGTTGGCGATGTTTCGACTGTCTTCTTTCGATTGAGACACAAAAACTGCCCAACAAAGCGTTTGGTTTAGGGTGTCAGCCGTAATTTGATCGCTAGCCAGATAGTCAAGCGCTCCCGCTCTCACAGCTTGTACAGCGGTGGAAATATCGTTGCCGCCAATCATAACGATCGGTGGACAGTGCTCACCTAGCTTCTCTTTGAGCTGATCTAGCACCGCTAAACCTCGGCTGCTTGGAGCGTGAGACTCTAAAAGGACAGTTTTAACCGAGTTCGCCAGACACAGCTCTACTCCCCGCCCATCGTAAGGCTCAGTCAAAATTTGGTATGCAGCGCCAT
The DNA here is from genome assembly GCA_049645805.1 of Nodosilinea sp. Lineage (GTDB taxonomy): Bacteria > Cyanobacteriota > Cyanobacteriia > Phormidesmidales > Phormidesmidaceae > Nodosilinea. The sequence continues at coordinate 1,530 of JBARUP010000346.1, read as the reverse complement.
CTTGCTCCAGCCACTGCCGGTAGGTACAAGCACCACCGCTGGGGTCGCCAATTATTAGTATGCAAGCCTGAGGCGAATCGCTGCGCGCATTGAGGTTAAGCATAGAAGAGGCTCAGCTGACGCTTATAGGTTTCCTTCGCAGCGCCTTGCTGCAAACTAAGAGTAGCTGAGTGATCCTGGGCCAATGCCACAAAAGCGATTGCGGTAGAGCAGCATGAGCCAGCCTCTAGGGCATAGACGCGATCGCTGGATGACTCCACTCTTAACTCTACAGCGACTGCTGTGGAGAACCAATCTATCGGAAGATAGACGCCACATATAGCCAAAAAGCGCTCAGGCAAGCGACTTCACAGGTGGGCAACGCAGTCAACCGGCCAGCACAGTAAATGGCTTGGCCTACGAAACAGGCGATCGCTGGCTGCTAAGTTTGGCGCGCTCAACGCCTGGCGATATGCTCTCCCTAAAGTGACAGACGCAACCACTGTACGGGGCAAAATCAGTCATTATGAAGAAACGTAATAGTGTCTTTGTACCGATTTGACCTATGGGCGACTTTAACATTCAGGCTCCCTTCGAGCCCGCGGGCGATCAGCCCAAGGCGATCGCGGGCTTAACCAAGTTTCTTAACGACAAAACCAAGTATCAGACCCTGCTGGGAGCTACGGGCACGGGCAAAACCCACACCATGGCCCGCGTGATCGACAACATTGGCAAGCCCGCCCTAGTGCTAGCCCACAACAAAACCCTGGCCGCCCAGCTGTGCAACGAGCTGCGCGAATTTTTCCCCGACAACGCCGTCGAGTACTTCATTAGCTATTACGACTACTACCAGCCCGAGGCCTACATTCCCACCACCGACACCTACATCGCCAAAACCGCCTCGATCAATGACGAAATCGACATGCTGCGCCACTCGGCTACCCGCTCGCTGTTTGAGCGCAAAGACGTGATTGTGGTCGCCTCAATTAGCTGCATCTACGGCCTGGGGATTCCGTCGGAGTACCTGAAGGCCTCGATTTCGCTGAAGGTGGGTATGGAGGTCAACCAGCGTCAGGTGCTGCGCGATCTGGCCTCGATTCAGTACTCGCGCAACGACCTAGACCTGGGTCGGGGCAAGTTTCGGGTCAAGGGCGACGTGCTGGAAATCGGCCCCGCCTACGAAGACCGGATCATTCGCATTGAGTTTTTTGGCGACGAAATCGACGCCGTGCGCTACGTCGACCCGATTACCGGAGCCACCCTGCAAAGCATGGATGGCGTCAGCATCTACCCCGCCAAGCACTTTGTCACCCCCGACGAGCGCATCGATGAAGCCTGCCAGGATATTAAAGATGAGCTAAAAGAGCGGCTGGAGGTGCTGGAGAAAGAGGGCAAACTGCTAGAGGCTCAGCGGCTAGAGCAGCGCACCCGCTACGACCTAGAGATGATTCGCGAGGTAGGCTACTGCAACGGGGTAGAAAACTACGCCCGTCACCTGGCCGGTCGGATCGCCGGAGCGCCGCCTGAGTGCCTGCTCGACTACTTTCCCAA
>JBARUP010000345.1:0-2530 GCA_049645805.1 Nodosilinea sp. | reverse complement strand
TTGTTGTTGTCGTTGCCGGGCTCGTTGTTGTTGCGGTACGCGGAGCGGCAGTTCCTCGGATTGTTGTTCCAAGAGCCGCCGCGTTTTTGGGCCTACCCCAAGAGTAAGAATACAGGAGTCAGCAGTCAGGAGTCGGTGTCCCCCTGGGCTGCTGCTGCCTTTTCTTTTTCTGCCTTGTGCTGTTGCTGCCGAATCCAGCCGCCTAGGTCGATGTCGATCGCATGGAGCAGCTGCCCCACGTACTGGTAGCGTTTGTGGGAAAGCAGGTCAAAATCGAGCAATAGTCGGGTTTGGTAGCGCAACACATCGAGTTTGCTGTTGAGCCGCTGGAGGTATGGGAGTTTGTCTTCTTGCTGGTAGCGGACGAAAATGAGGCTCTCTAGCAGGTCGTAGAGCCCGGCGACCATGCGATCACCCAGCTGAAACCGATGGTCTCGGGGCAACTGGTTGAGAATCGGCACGTACCACTTAATCAGGTCGTAGGTTTTTTGGATAATGGGGAGATCGGCAGCAATAGGAGAGATCAGGAATCAGAAGGGTAGATGGCCTAAGCCAGCACCAAGCTATTCACGGATACTGGCTTCTGTATTCTGACTCCTGGCTTCTGATGCCTTTCCCATGAAGCGCTACGGTAACCTCTGGCCACAGGTCATCGACTTTGACAACCTGCTCAGGGCGGCCCGTCAGGCCCAGCAGGGCAAGCGATTTCGCCCCAACGTGCTGGAGTTTAACTTTGGCCTAGAGCCAGAGCTGTTTACCCTGCAAGCCGAGCTACAAGACCACAGCTACCGGCCTGGGGCCTACCGCACCTTTGAGATCAAAGACCCCAAGTCTCGGCTGATTTCGGCGGCACCCTACCGAGACAGGGTGGTGCATCATGCCCTGTGCAATGTCATCATGCCGCTGCTAGAGGCCACTCTGATTGGCGACACCTACGCCAACCGGGTTGGCTATGGCACCCACCGGGCGCTAAAGCGCTTTACGGGCTGGGCGCGGAGCCATCGCTACTGCCTCCAGTGCGACATTCAAAAGTACTTCCCCAGCATCGATCACGAGATTCTCAAAGGCTTATTTCGCAAGCACATCAAATGCCCCGATACCCTGTGGCTGATCGACACCATTATCGATGCCAGCAATGAGCAGATGCCGGTGCTTGAGTACTTCCCCGGTGATGACCTGCTTACCCCGGTGCAGCGGCGGCGGGGCTTGCCCATTGGCAACCTGACCAGCCAGTTTTTTGCCAACCTCTACCTCAGCCCTTTTGACCACTTTGCCAAGCGACAGCTCAAGCTGAAGCACTACCTGCGCTATGTGGATGACTTTGCCGCTTTCTCCGATGACTGGCACGAGCTCGCCGAAGCCAGGGTGGCTATGGAAGATTACCTGGCCACCCTGCGGCTGAAGATGCACCCGGTTAAGAGCCAGCTGTTTGAGACCCGCCACGGGGCCAATTTTGTCGGCTTTCGGGTGTTGCCAGACCGCATTCGCGTGCGCAACGACAACCTGCAGCGGGCGCGGCAACGGATGAAGCAGCTCCAGCGCGACTACGAGGCGGGCACCATTACCCTCAAGCCCCTGGTGCAGCGGCTGCAGAGCTGGGAGGCCCATCTGCTCCATGGCGACACCTACCGACTGCGGCGCAAGGTGTTTGAGGCCTATGGGTTTAAGCGCAAGGAGGACAGGGAGAAGTAGAATCACGCGATCAGGAGTCAGAAGATTACTCCCTCCTGACTCGTGACAAAATTCGAGGCGCTAACGCGCCAGGAAAAGTAGGCCTACTTTTCTTTTTTGAGAGCAAAAGGGCAAAAGGGTATAGGGCAAGGGCTAGCCGGTAGGCCGCTGAAGAGCCCTGGGGGCCGAACAACAGACCCGAAACCCGATGAAGTTGAGGTCGTAGCCGGGCTCGAAGTCGGAGCGGTACGCGGAGCGGCAGTTCCTCGGAAAGTTGGCCCAAGAGCCGCCGCGTAGAATCCGTCGATCAGAATTTCCGCCTTCTATCCAGGCGCTGCCGTCGGTAGGAGCACCTTCATAGCTGTCGTGCCAGTGGTCTTGGCACCATTCCAAAACATTGCCGTGCATGTCAGATAGGCCAAAGGCGTTGGCAAAGCCGAAGTCTTCTACGGGGGTGGTCTCTTTGCGATATTCACCTTTGGGGCCATCCCCATAGGAACCAGACCACTTGAGTTCTTCGTCGTCAGTACCTCGGTAATTTGCAAGGTCGGTGGTGATGGTCTCGCCAAAGTGGAAGGGGGTCGTGGTGCCAGCCCGGCAGGTGTATTCCCATTCGGCCTCGGTAGGCAGGCGGTATTGGCGGTTGGTCAGAATTGTGAGCCGGTCGCAAAACTCCACTGCGTCGTACCAAGACACCTGCTCTACCGGGCGCAGGTCGCCTTTGAAGCGCGAGGGGTCAGCCTTTAGCTCGCGCTCTACCTGGGGCAGGACGGCCACCGCCCGCCATTGGGCCTGGGTAATGGGGTATTTGCTCATAAAGAACTGGGAGAGGGTGACCTCGTGTTGGGGGCCTTCGCGC
>JBARUP010000344.1:0-1785 GCA_049645805.1 Nodosilinea sp. | reverse complement strand
TGCCAGGCCCGACTGGCGTCGCAGCGGTGCTTTTGCAGAGCCTTAGCAAAAATTAGCGGGTCGGGCTTGGCCGCTCCCACCTCGGAAGATATGGTGACCGAGCTAAAGTAGGGGGCTAGGTTGAGTTCTTCTATGACCTGGTACAGGCGGGTGTCGAAATTTGAAATCACCCCAAGGTCAATGCCGCGTCGTCGCCAGCGCTCTAGACCTCGGATGACATCGGGATAGAGGACCCAGGGCTCAGCGGTGGCAAAGTGGGCGTAGAGGTCGATAAAAAAGCTGTCAAAGTCCACAAAGCGATCGAGCAGCCCAGCACTACTAAAGGTCTGCTGGACAATTACTCGCCACCAGCGATACTCTTGCTCGGGCACAGTGGTTGGAGCACTGTTGGGAAAAGCCATCTCTGGAGCCGCCCTAAACGCCCGAAAGAAAGCCTGGTTGAGGCTTTCTGCGTCAGCCTCAATACCGTGGTGCTGAGCTAGATCGGCGTAGATACTGCCGACGCTGCCCGCCACTCCAAACAGAGTGCCAACGGCGTCCAAGAAAATGACCTGAGGCTGAGGTAGGTGAACCATTTAAGCATCCCGACCGTAGGCGTCCATGCCATCACAGGAGCAGATCAAGTTGCGATCGCCGTAGGCCTGGTCAATGCGGTTGACCGCAGGCCAGAACTTGGCGCTGCGAGCGAACGGCGTCGGAAAGACGGCCTGCTCGCGGCTGTAGGGACGGTTCCACTCAGCCACCAGGTCGGCTGTAGTGTGGGGAGCCTGTTTGAGCAGGTTGTAGTCGCGATCGCGATCGCCTGCCTCAACAGCACGAATTTCTTTCCTAATCGCGATCATCGCGTCACAGAAGCGATCTAGCTCTGCTTTCGACTCGCTCTCGGTGGGCTCTACCATCAGCGTGCCAGCTACTGGCCACGACATGGTGGGCGGGTGAAAGCCGTAGTCGATCAGACGCTTGGCTACATCTTCTACACCAATATCCGCCGATTTTTTAAAGGGGCGGAGGTCAAGAATGCACTCGTGGGCTACTCGCCCGTTCTGCCCAGTGTAGAGAATATCATAGTGCCCTTGCAGCCGCTGGGCTATGTAGTTGGCGTTGAGGATGGCAACTTCCGTCGCCCGTCTCAGCCCTGCGCCGCCCATCATAACGACGTACATCCATGAAATCGGTAGAATGCTGGCGCTGCCCCAGGGGGCAGAGGTGACTGCGCCGATGCCCTGACAACCGCCAACTCCAGCTACCAAACCGTGCCCAGGTAGATAGGGTGCCAGATGAGACTTCACCCCGATTGGCCCTACCCCCGGCCCGCCGCCGCCGTGGGGAATACAGAACGTTTTGTGCAGGTTGAGATGGCACACGTCGGCCCCAAAATCGGCAGGCCGACAGAGGCCGACCTGAGCATTCATATTGGCTCCGTCCATGTACACCTGGCCGCCGTGGTTGTGCGCGATCGCGCAAATCTCGGCAATTTTGGCCTCAAACACTCCATGGGTAGAGGGGTAGGTCACCATCAGCGCGGCCAGACTCTCGCGGTGTTTCTCGGCTTTGGCTCGCAGATCGGCAACATCAATATTGCCCTCTTCGTCGCAGGCCACCGGTACTACGGTCATGCCTGCCATTACGGCGCTGGCAGGGTTGGTGCCGTGGGCCGACTGGGGAATCAGACAGACATGACGATGCTCATCGCCCCGCTGCTGATGGTACTCGCGGATTACCAGTAGGCCAGTGTACTCTCCCTGGGCACCGGCATTGGGCTGAAGCGAAACGCCATCAAACCCG
>JBARUP010000343.1:0-6189 GCA_049645805.1 Nodosilinea sp. | reverse complement strand
CGTTCAGTTAAATTTTGAGCGTCAAAAGGTAGAGACCGTGTTATCAAAAGTTATAGCGTTAGAAGGATGATTTAGTCTTAGTTGGGCCGATATAAATTTATTGCTTTGGATCTATCGCACCCGAAAGCACCGAGCAGGGCCAGCACAAGGTAATGTGTGGTATTGCCGTCTCCTTTTCAATTCAACCAGTTAACCAAATCGACAGATCCTTAGAGTTAGACGCTAGTTAACCGCTATAAGGCAACACCCGATGAGTATTCAAGATATAACCCCCGACGAACATCAGCCTGAACAGTGGATCGAGCGTTTGGCGCGATTTGGCTACGCCTCGAAAGGAATTGTCTATGTAATCGTCGGCTTCCTCGCTTTTATGGCGGCCTTCAACTGGGGCGGTAGGGTAACCGGTACCCAGGGGGCATTCCAAACCATTCTGTCCCAGCCCTTTGGCAAGGTGCTGCTGTTTATCGTTGCTGTTGGGCTGCTGGGCTACGTGCTTTGGCGCTTTGTGCAGGCATTTAAAGATCCGGAGCACGATGATAGCAGCGGCGCAGGGGCGATTGGTAGGCGACTGACCTACGCCGTCAGCGGCCTGATATACGGTGGTCTAGCGCTGTCGGCTCTTAAGCTGGTCTTCGGTAGCTCATCATCGGGTGGTGGTTCTAGTAGTCAGCAGCAAACCGCGACTCTGCTGTCTCAGCCCTTTGGTCGCTGGCTAGTCGCCGCCGTTGGTGTAGCCAGCATCGCCTACGGGTTCTTTTGTTTCTATCGCGCTTTCACAACTAGGTTTCGCCGCAAGCTCAAGCTATCTGAAATGAGCAGTACTACAGAGGCGTGGGTAACTCGCATTGGCCGGTTTGGGCTAACGGCAAAGGGGGTGGTCGCCGTTATCATTGGCTACTTTTTCATTCGAGCGGCGCGCTGGTCAGATGCTAGTCAGGCCAAAACTACTGAGGGGGCACTGCAGGCGCTTCAGCAGCAGCCCTTCGGAGCCTGGCTAATGGGCCTAGTCGCCCTCGGCTTGATTGCCTACGGCATTCACCTTGGTGTTCAGGCTCGCTATCGCCGCATTTCTCCCTAGGGCCTGCCGCTGGTTCTATTGTGCCTAGCTCTCTTCTACTGATTGCCCCAAGGTAGCAACGCACCTGCTAAGATCGTTTGCTGTTAGTTAAGCAAAGTCAGCATGGCGCGTTGGGTAACGGTTCAAACGCTCAAACGAGGTTGGCACCGGTTTTGGCGGGATGTCCGCCAGGTACCTCAGAATGTTTGGCAACGGTGGGCAGGGACCTTGTCCATCGGTTTGGGCCTGTGCGCGCTGGTCACCTTTGCCCTCACCGTATGGGCAAAGGCCCATGCCGACCAGGGACTGCAAGCGTGGGATACTCAGATGCTGCCCGTGCTGGCCGATCGCCTGCCGCTTAACTTTGCGCGATCGATTACCTGGGAGTCGCCGGGTAACCTGGTTGGCATGCTGCCGGTTGTGTGCACTTTCACAGGCATCATGGTGGCGCGATCGCGCCCGCTGCTAGCGGCGACGATGATGGCAGCCTACGGACTTCAGTTTACTCTCGTGTGGATTGGCTGGGGCTACTGGAACCGGGGCCGCCCTGACCTAATCGCCGACGGGGTGGCGGCATCGGGGCTGCACTCGTTCCCGTCGGGGCACACGGTGGTGGCGATTACGGTCTACGGCCTGCTGGCCTACCTGTGGTGTCGCGCTTCTCGCAGCTGGATCGAAAGGCTCCTGATTACCCTAGCAGCGATGGCTTGGATTGCCATGATCGTTAGCTCGCGCCTGGTGCTGGGAGCCCACTGGCCTAGCGACGTGATCATGGCAATCATTATTGGCGTGCTGTGGTTGATTACCGTTATTGTTGCTCTAAAGCGAGTTGAAAAGGAGCTGTAGCCCTGCTGTTTCGATGTGTAGCTTGCAGTAGTTATCAGCGATCCGTCTACATTACCTGCTTCGCTGTAGCGATGCGCGAGGGACATAACTTGGTGCAAAAACTACGTGTTCTGCACCAAGCCGGGTAGTTTCCGGTTTACTCATCCTCATCTAGGTAGGCTTCGTCTTCAGCTTCAATCTCTACAGCGTCTGCACTAGCACCGCCAATCTCCAGCTTCTCTCTGACCTGAGCCTCAACCTTTTCGGCAAACGCGGCATCTTCTAGCAGGCGCTGGATAGTGTTCTCACGCCCTTGGCCAATGTTGTCGCCTTCGTAGCTATACCAGGCCCCTTTGCGCACAATCACGCCGTGCTGCTCGGCTAGGTCTACCAGGCAGCCCATGCTGGAGATACCCTGGCCAAAGAGAATGTCGAACTCGCCAATGCGGAAGGGCGGCGCGACCTTGTTTTTGGCGACCTTCACCTTGGCCCGAATGCCGTACTCTTCGGTGCCCTTTTTCAGCGTTTGAATGCGGCGAATATCGAGCCGTACCGAGGCGTAGAACTTAAGCGCGTTACCTCCCGTCGTCACCTCGGGGTTACCGTAGGAAATCCCGATCTTCTGCCGCAGCTGATTCAAGAAAATAACTGTGCAGTGCGACTTGCCAATGCTGCCGGTGATTTTACGCAGCGCTTGACTCATCAGGCGAGCCTGTAGACCAACGTGGGCATCGCCCATGTCGCCTTCGATCTCAGCGCGGGGCACCAGCGCCGCCACTGAGTCAACCACAACAACGTCAATAGCCGACGACCGCACCAGCTGATCGACTACCTCTAGGCCCATCTCTCCCGTATCGGGTTGCGAGACCAGGAGTTCGTCAACATTCACCCCTAGGGCAGCGGCGTAGATGGGGTCGAGGGCGTGCTCTGCATCCACAAAGGCGGCTACTCCGCCCGACTTTTGCACTTCGGCAAGCACGTGCAGGGCGACGGTGGTTTTACCCGAGCTTTCAGGGCCGTAGATTTCAATCACGCGGCCCTTAGGCAGACCGCCGCCCAGGGCTAGATCGAGGGTTAGCGCCCCGGTAGGAATTGTCTCCACCTTCATGCGGGCGGCATCGCCTAGCCGCATAATTGAGCCTTTGCCGAAGTTGCGCTCAATCTGGCCCAGCACCATGGTCAGTGCCTTTTCCTTTTCGGTCTGTTCTTTGTCTTTTTTCGCCGCCATAATTGCCTCGGTATGGTGTGACAAGACCTCTGAACCCTGGGGCAGTTGTCTTTTCCAGAACTAGTATAGTACGATTGCACTAAATGACAACAGGTAGTTATCTAGGCAGCGGACTGGCGCTGGTCTAGCCATAACTGACGTAGAGCCGCCCGTCTGGAGGGGGTAAAACTCAATGACAAGCGATACGTTAAATGTCCTAATCGCGCTTCCCGAGTGGATGGTAGCCGTCACTCAGGGCCAATCGACTGGATTCTTTTGCTGGGTCATTACGCCTGAGCTAGCGGCCCTTACCGATGGCGAGGCCTACTCGACAAGCCAAGCAGCCCTAGCCGCAGGACGCAGCCTGGTGCAGTGCTCCACTGGCCAGCAGATCGACTTCAGCCGCTGCCGACTCTACGACTGATATGAGCGATCGCAGGTCCAACTTTCCTAAAGTAGAACCTAGCCCTAGGGGCTTGAGTGAAAGTAAGCCATCAGTGGATCGGGTCTTCTCACGGAGAGGCATTGTGAACGACTTCGCTCAGCCTACGAGTACTAAGATTGAGCGAAGTCGAAACCAGATTGGTGAGCGTGCTACGGATATCGCCAGAACTATCGCAACCTTCTAGTGTTGCTAACGTTGCTGAAGAGCCGATCGCCCCAGCTAGGCCAAGGCGACAGCTAAGGATTGTAGTCTAAATCGCCAAGTCGTCCGGGGGGCCAAAACCTAAAGACGGCTCGCCCAATCAGGTGATCCTGGGGCAAAAAGCCCCAGTAGTGAGAGTCGAAGCTCTTGTTGCGGTTGTCGCCCAGCACCAGGTACGACTCGGCAGGAACCGTTACTGGCCCGTACTGGTAGTCGGGCTTGGCCGCAATGTAGGGCTCCTGCTGGGGCTCGTTGTTGATGTAGAGCTGGCCGTCTTTGACCTCAACCACATCTCCCGGCAGGGCTACTAAGCGCTTGATAAAAGCTTCTTTTTGGCCCAGGGCAGCGGGGGGACGAAACACCACAATGTCACCTCTCTGTGGATCGCCAAAGTCGTAGCTGACTTTATCGATGATGAGGCGATCGTTAATTTCTAGAGTAGGCAGCATCGACTCAGAGGGAATGTAGCGCGCCTCGGCAACAAAGGTTCGTAGGCCAAAGGCCAGCAGCACGCTGAGAGTCAGTGTTTCGACAGTCTCCCGCAAAACTCCTTTGACGTTGGCTGCCGGAGGGTGATCAGGATCGGAGGGGTGGCTATTGCTGTTGTGCATGGGCGGAGGGCGTGATGAGTGAATGATTAGGCAGGAACAGACTGCATAGATCTTAGCCAGAGAAACCCCAGGGTGGTGCTGGGGAATATGCCAGACCTGTAGGAGGCTATACAGCGTAATTTTGGGTAGCGATGACCTGCTCTGCTACCTATATAGTAGGCGGTCTTAACATCCAGAATGGTGCATGGGATGCATCATTGCCCAGCAGGCTACAGCACCCCGGTTAATACCCTCTAGCTAAAGACTCCTGACCTGTCAGCTCAGCTACAACTATGACTGAAAGCTAATCCTGTTTTGGGCCTGATCCTGATTAGTAATGGTGCAAGATAGCACGACGCCATCTTCGTCGGTGACGATGCTGACGGACTGGGGGGAGAGGATTCGGTGGGCGTAGGTGGTTTCAGCCAGGCCCTGGGGACGGCCAACGGTGACGACTAGGTCGTGGCGATCGCAGTCGATGCTGTGAAGCGGGGTGCGGCGCAGCACTTCAAAATCGCCTAGCTGGTCATCTAGCTGCTTTAGCGTTACTAGTCGGCCCTGGTTCTCCTCGGTAAGTTGGTCAAAAAACTCCGACCACACCGCCGGAGGAATATCGAACTGATAGCGCTTGTAGGACAGGCCTAGCTGCATCCTTCACCTCCTCATAGTACCTAGTCGCAATACTGAGCCTCAGCCTAGGGGCAGTCTGTGTCGCTGTTGTGACGCCGCTGTGACAACAAGGTGTTTTTGGAAGCAGCAATCGGGGAACGCGTTCAGAAGGTGCCCTAGAGATGTAATAGCTCTGAAATGCCCTTGACATAAAATTGCCCTACGGACTCACTACCGTCAGTACCTAAGACAGCTACTTCCCGATCAAGTTCCTCACATCTATCATCTAAAGAAAAACCCTGTGGACTGTGTTCACGATCGCCTCTCAAACCAGCCTTTAGACCGCTTGTCTCTCCGTGCGCAAGCTGCGCTAAGACCCCAGTCGTTCATCTAGGCTAGGGTGCACGCCTTCTGGCGGGGACCGTGACGACGGTAACTTTGTAGAATGGCTTCGTCTTGCTCTCTAACCCTCATGGCCCCCTATTCTGCTCCACCTTCGATCACCCGGTGGGGAATAGCGCTGCCCCTAGCGGCTACGACTGCGCTGCTCGCGCTGGGTCTGCTGGTAGCAGCCTATCCTGCTTTGCCCGCCTGGGACTCAGCCCTTTTGCTAGGTCTGCACCAGTACGCTACCCCCGCTCTGAACCGAGCGATCGCGTTGTTTACTGACCTAGGTACGGTGTGGGGCGTGCTGCCCGCCACCCTAGGGCTAGCCGCCATAGCGCTTTGGCATCGGCGCTGGCTCGTGGCCAGCTACTGGATCGGCGCTTTGGCGGGCAGTATCGTGCTGAATCCTGCCGCTAAAGCGCTCTGGCAACGGGTGCGTCCAGCCCTTTGGGAGGGCGTACCTCCCCAGAGCGACTTCAGCTTTCCTAGCGGCCACGCTACCTACTCGATGACCTTCGTGCTGGCTCTGGTTTTGCTTTCGTGGGCTAGCCCCAATCGCTACTGGATAGCAGGTTTAGGCAGCGTATTCGTGCTTTTTATCGGGGCTAGCCGAGTCTATTTAGGAGTACACTACCCCAGCGATATTTTAGGGGGCTGGCTGCTGGCGATCGCCTGGGCGGTCGGTCTGCACCAGGCCATATTTCACTGGGGACCACGGCTGCGATCGCGCCTTGAGCGCTAGCTGGGCGACATAGCGCCATACACTAAACCTACTGGCCTGCGAATTCAGCAGGTTTGGTCATTAGCTGTACAAGTCGTTGGCGTTACAAGAGACCTTGGATAATGCACATCATTACCAGTATGGCCG
>JBARUP010000342.1:0-3794 GCA_049645805.1 Nodosilinea sp. | reverse complement strand
CACAGATTTCTGCCGCCCGCTCTAGGCTCGCCAAGCAGGCGGGCAGGTTTTGCTCCTCATCTTTGGCTGGAATCAGCACAGAAATAGGGACTTTGAGGGGGACTGCCATAGCGAGTTCTCTCTGCGGAGTGTTTATTGATAGCATGACCGCAGCCCTTGTAAATTAAGGACAAATCTTGGTGGCCCGAGGCCCTGAGTGGCGTAGAAGGTAGGGCAGAGTACTGCATATATAGCCTAGCTGCCCGTAAGCATAAACTATGTTTTCAAAGCGTAGGGCCGGATCGCGCCAGCTTTTGAGCGCCTTTGCGAGTCCCCGCAGCAGGCACAGCCCTCTTACCCGCAGCCGCTGCCCGGTCAGAGTGTTGGCGAGATGCTCGCGGTAGCACTCGCTAATCCCCTGCCACCAGCTGCGGCGCAAAAACCAGCTGCGGCGCAGCCGCTCAGGCGCAACATTATGAGCTACCCGCGCCTGGGGCACAAACAGCACCTCAAACCCAGCGGCCAGCGCCTGCTGAGTTAGGTACATCTCTTCATTAGAAAGGAGGTTTTTGCCTACCCGGCCCAGCTGTGGGTCAAACCCGCCTACAGATTTCAAAAAGCTTGTTGTGACCGCGTAGTTAAGGCCGCGAGGGGTTTGACCTGCGTCGGTAATGGGCTGAATTTCCGCACCCAAACTGTAGGTGCCTAAACTCTCTGAGAGGGTAGGTGATAGCCAGCGGGGTGGGGCGGTGTCCGGGGGCCAAATCAGCGTTACTGCGCCGCCTGCGATCGCGGCTTGGGGATAGTCGGCAAACACCCCGGCCAGTGCTGCTAGCCACTGAGGCGAGGCCTCGGCATCGTCATCTAGGTAGGCCAGCAAACTGCCCTTCGCGATTGCGGCTCCCCGGTTTCGCGCTGCCGATAGACCCAAAATGCCTTCGTACACGTAGGTCATTCGCGGGTGAGGCAGGTGGGTCTCAACCACCGCCCTGGTGTTGTCTGTTGAGGCGTTGTCAACCACGATTATTTCGTAGTTGCTATGGGTCTGCTTCAGTACGCTAGCGATCGCCTGCTCCAGGTAGCCAGCCCGGTTATGGGTGCAGATAATGGCTGAAATCAAAGGTTGAGTCATGACCAAAGGGTTGCCAGAAGAAGCTGATGCCTACTCCGACTCCAGCTTAAAGAGGACGGCCTAGAACCACGCTGACTCCAAACCGTCCAATGCATCGTTTAAACCATATTTAAACTATCGAACTCGTTCAGGCTTGAATGTGCTTCTTGAACGTGCTGGATAGATGTGACACTGCCTACTGACGACCGGGATGGGGTTGGTAATACACCTTAGAGCCCTGGTCGGCTACGTAGTGGCAGGCCCAATATGATCGAGCAAAGCTCTTCCACACGGGCTCACTAGAAGAGCGATAGTAGTCGCCTAAAATTGGCTTGATTGCTGCCGTTGCCGTTTTGAGATGGTAGTGAGGCATATTCAAAAATATGTGATGGGCAACGTGGGTACCGATGTTGTGGTGAACAGAGTTGATTAGCCCGTAGTCGCGATCGATCGTTGACAGCGCCCCCTTCAAAAAGTACCACTCATCATTCCGGTACCAAGGGATATCAGGCTCGCTATGGTGTAAAAACGTCACGAAATCTAGCCACATCACGAAGACTAGGTAAGGTGCAATGTAGTAGGTAATCAAAAACACCAAGCCGTACTTCACACCTAGACCAGCTAAAAGCACCACCATCGCTGACCAGCACAGCGTGCTGACCAGCACGTCTCTGCGCTCGGTTGGCCGAAATAGGTCGCTACCAGGCAAAAAGTGAGAGCCGCTCCGTCCTGACGATCTAACAAAGAGATAGAACGGATAGGCAAACAGCGACCCGTAAAACCGCACCATCTTTTGAGCCCAGGGCATGGCCTTGTAATCCGCCTCAGAAATTGGATACCAGCTTTCGTCGGTGTCGATATTTCCGGTATTGGCGTGGTGGGTGCGGTGGCTAATGCGCCAGCCGTGGTAAGGCACCAAGATAGGCGTATGCGCGAGGTGCCCAATCAGATTATTAAGCCACTTATGGCGCGAAAACGATCCGTGCCCGCAGTCGTGGCCAACCACAAAAAGGGCCCAGAACATAGTGCCCTGAGCCAGCCAAAAGATGGGAAAAAATAGCCAAGAATTGAGGCTGTAGGCGATCGCATAGAGACCTGCAATCACACCAATATCAAGGGCGAAATAGGCCAGCGATCTGGCGGAAGAAGGTTGAAAACAATAGTCTGGGATAGCCGCCTTCAAGTCTTGCAGGGTAAACGATAGCTCCTGGGTCGAGCGAACATAGGCCGACAATTCTGTATCTGTAGTTTCCAAGGAAACACGGTCTGCTTGCACGAAGTTACCAGTTTAACCATAGGGATCAACGCCTAGCTGCCTAAACACAACCTGGGCGGGTGTTACATATCTTAACTTTTTGCGACGGAAAATTCTATCTTTGATGAGCTGCTCTCAAGGTTGTCGCTCTATCAGCCCGCGTAGAACCTCGCAGCCTTGCTGCCCCGAAGATGCGCGCCAGGCCTAGGGTACTCTAACTAAACAAAATCAGCCATAGGGAAATGGCTATAAGCAGCCCGATGGTAGATAAGGCGATGCTGGTAGCGGCAAGCTCTCGGTCAAGCTCGCACTCTTCAGCTAAAATCAGCCCTGCAAAGGCGCTGGGCATACCTGACATCAAGACCAGTACTAGCACGGCTTCTTTAAGAAGATTCGTAGCCAAGGACACGCCCCCTACCAACATCGGCAGCACCAGCAGCTTCAAAAACGCTGGTACTAAGGCTAGCTTTAGGCTGCCCCATCCCTGCGGCTGGCGCAGCCGCAGCCCCATTAGCACCCCATTGGCAATAGAGCTGCCAAAAGTGCCCACTGCATTCTGCGTCACGCTGTAGTCTACGGGGTTTTTACAGCTATAGCATCGGGTTCTTGCGATCGCAGAAACTTCCTTAACACAGTTTTGCTCCCCAGTAACGACTTCAGGCTACTTGTCTCTAGAACACGTAGTTCGCTGCTCTTAATCTCTAGGTTTTAGATCGTTGACTACGCCTTAGAGCACGTTTAACGAAGATTTGCAGGGCCGTATCAATCTATGTACAGTACTAAAACAGGGCCAAACTCATCTACTAATCAACCATTTAAGTATAAAAAAATCGATTCATTCTGAAATTATACGTACAGACTTTGACTCCATTAACCTTGTCCTTACGAAAATATATTAATCCTGTAAAAACAAGTCGTAAAACCTAGCCTCAACCATTTTTTTTGGTTTGATGACATCAGGTATCTAGGTTTTTATTGCTGTCCTTCACACGCGAGTGACAGCTCTAGTACCTCGGTTCAATTGTCATCGCAGGGGGTGCATCACCGTTATGGGCTGGCCCATGGCCTGATCCCATATCGCTACCAATTGTCCTGCGGGCCGTCAGCAGGATAACTCCTCTAGCCCCCGGCTCTCGATGACTCCTTTTCATAACTTAGCTAGGGAGCACACCTTCAACTATGGCTACATCTGCACCCCATCCGTCTGATGAGGCCCAGGTCGATATCTACGAATGCGCCGTCACGCTTAAGTTTCGTATTTTAGAAGAAAGGGGCGTCATAGCTAATCGCGAACACTTGCTTGAGTTGCTAATCGACGCTTATTCCTACGGTAGCGATGAATTCGTTGAGCAACTCGAGGCTCAGGTAGAGGTAGAGAAGGTGTCCGAAATGACTGCTTCGCCACCGATGCGGCGACAGCTGATTCGGCTCCGTAACTCGCCCTTTGCC
>JBARUP010000341.1:0-2574 GCA_049645805.1 Nodosilinea sp. | reverse complement strand
GTCCTAGACCTAGTAGAACTACTGCGCCAGATCGATCATGCCATTGTCCAACGCACGGCGGCAGAGCTGTTCCCCAACGCGGCGACCCAGGACGAGCGGAGTGGGGCCGTGGCTCAGGCGAGGAGCTATTGGGGACGGCGACCGCAAAATAAGGTAAAGCTGAGCTTCATCGGTCACAGCATGGGTGGGTTTGTGGTAACCAACGTCGTGCGCATTTTGTCGGATGTGTTTGACAGCGCCTCGGTGGACAAGCGTCCCGATTCTTGCATTGGCGATGTGTTCAGCCTGGGACGGCTGATTTTGGCTTCCCCCGATATCCCGGTGCTCACGATTGTGTCTAGCCGGGCCAATTTCTTGGCCTCTTCTCTGCGCCGTTTTTCGGAGTCTTACCTCTTCAGCAGCGAAGGCGATATTGCTCTGCGGATTGCATCAACCGCCGCCAACTATATTGCCTTCCCTAGCCGCACTCAGGCGCGGGGCTATCGCCTGGGCAATGTGGCGTTGCAAAACAAGACCGGCGGTATCGACGACTATGGCCTGATCAATCTCAGGGCCCTCGATCGGGATTTCTCTCCGTCGCTGCCCATCGGCGAAGCGATCGCTCAGTCCAAAATCAGCGTGATGGATAATTTGTTTTTGACCTACCAGCGGTCTCAGAAGCGCGGGGTTGTGACCCTGGCCGACTTGTTTAGAGATCAGACCGCCCAGAGCAGCAACCGGGCCACCGTAGCCGACTTTTTTACCTACTTCGACTGCACCGACTACGTTGACGTCAAGTATGACCCCAGCAGCAACGCCTACTCAACACAGCCCACCGGCATTTTGACTCGCGCTCTGGGTCAGGCCATACTCAAACCCTGGGACTATGCCTTGCTCACCCTAGACTACGCCCGAGGCAAGCGAGATGTGCACGGCGGCTACTTTGAGGGTAACGTTAGCCAAAAGCTGCTGTATCGGCTGGCTTTTCTAGGCTTTGAAACCTATTCAAA
Source organism: Nodosilinea sp. (assembly GCA_049645805.1). Taxonomy (GTDB): domain Bacteria; phylum Cyanobacteriota; class Cyanobacteriia; order Phormidesmidales; family Phormidesmidaceae; genus Nodosilinea. The sequence continues at coordinate 1,585 of JBARUP010000341.1, read as the reverse complement.
AACTCTAAATACTGAGCCCCAGGTGGCTCTGAGCGAGCTGCACCTGATCTGTCAGAAACATCAGATTCAGGGGTATCTGTCGCCTGTGTGCTACCGAGCTAGCGTGCAGGGCGGTAGCCTGTTGGGCACTAAGGCCGAAATGCTAGAAGCCATTAGCACCAGCCAGTAGCCCGGGCGACACCGGCTAGACCGACTAGAGCGGCCTGGTGCCCTGACCCCAGAAGCCGTCGTACTTAGTGATGGTAATATCGCCCAGCACCTGGGTTTGGCAGGCCAGGCGCAGATCGCGCTCAAGGCTGTGGGGAGGCAGCGATCGCCGCGCTCGATCCTTCCAGTTGGCCTCAGACACCTCGCCTTCAATGCGCACCGCGCAGGTGCCGCAGGTGCCAATGCCCCGGCAGTTGATGACCTGAGCCTGGCCATTGTAGAGATCGACGCCGTGGTCTAGCAAGACGCGCCGCAGGTTGGCCCCGCTGTCGCACTGCATGGTCTTTCCCTGGATGGTAATGGTGGGCATGGATTTCCTTTGGGGACTGAATATCTACGTTTTATAACGCGATCGCCCCGCTGCTCTCAAGCATCCCCGGCCTAGGGCTTACGCTAGAGAACTGGATAGTTTAGGTCACCTGTGGCTATGGCTCAGCAGCGCGATGGGCAACACCCCACCCTCAATGGTCAACGCGAAACAATTTCCATCTACGACACCACCCTGCGCGATGGTGCCCAGCGGGAGGGGCTAGCCCTCTCCATCGAAGATAAACTGCGGATCGCGCGGCGGCTTGACGCCCTGGGCCTGCCCTTCATCGAAGGCGGCTGGCCGGGGGCTAACCCTAAAGACGTGCAGTTTTTTTGGCAGCTCAAAGAAACGCCCCTGGCTCAGGCCAGCGTGACCGCCTTTTGCTCTACTCGCCGGCCTGGACGAGTCGCTGCCGAAGAACCCATGCTCCAGCCGGTGCTGGCGGCGGGCACCGAGTGGATTACCCTGTTCGGCAAATCCTGGGATCTGCACGTGACCACGGGGCTGCAAACCAGCCTGGCCGAAAACCTGGCCATGATCGACGACACCGTGCGCTATTTTCGCAGCCAGAGCCGCCGCGTTATCTACGATGCCGAGCACTGGTTCGACGGCTACCAAGCTAACCCCGACTACGCTCTGCAAACCCTAGCGGCAGCGGTCAAAGCCGGGGCTGAGTGGCTAGTGCTGTGCGACACCAACGGCGGCACTCTGCCCCAGCAGGTTAGCGAGGTTGTGGCCACGGTTTACGCCTGGCTTCAGGCGTTTCCTGCTCCCCGTCCTCAGCTCGGCATTCACACCCACAACGACAGCGGTACAGCGGTGGCCAACGCCATGGCGGCGGTGGCAGCGGGAGCAACCATGGTGCAGGGCACTATTAACGGCTACGGCGAGCGCTGCGGCAACGCCAACCTGTGCACCCTGATTCCCAACCTCCAAATCAAGCTGGGCTATCCCTGCATTGCCCCGGCAGGGCTTAAAACCCTGGCCGAAACCAGCCGCTTCATCAGCGAGGTGGTAAACCTGGCCCCCGACGACCACGCCCCCTACGTGGGGCGATCGGCCTTTGCC
>JBARUP010000340.1:0-2754 GCA_049645805.1 Nodosilinea sp. | reverse complement strand
CCTCCAGACAGGCCAAACTGACGAACTCTGCGCCAATAGTTCATGAACTCAAACTCCGCTGCTATAGGTTATTAGGCCTACACCCTTGCTACAGTCCCCAGGGAACCCAAGCTGGCCATTGGCTTTGGTAGAGGCGGGTTCCTGCCCACAGCGCCACCAGCAGCCCCGCCGCTAGCCCTAGCTGCCTACTCCAGCGGTAGGGCAACCTAGGCTGCCGTAGCGCCTGCCCTACTTTGGCCAGCAGGCATACGATCGCGATGCTGAGTGCCCACAGTGCCAGTACGGTATAGGCCCAGTACTTGTAGTGGACGTTGTCGGGCCAAAAGGGAGGGAGGATATCAAAGGCGACGACTAAGGCGATTGCCCCAGAAACCACAGCGCTAGCGGGCACTACACTACCCCAGCCTGTCTTTAGCGCGTAGGCTATCAATAGCCCCGTGAGCAAAACGACAGTTTTGGACGCCGCTAAGGCGGTCAGCCACCAGCCCCAGCCGCCTACACCTACGCCTAATAACCCCAGCCAGCCGACAATCTTAATCACGGTATTTCTGACGCTTGAGCTTCCTTAGACTACCCAAACGTTTGCCAAGACTAACTGGGGCTGCTGCTTAAAGCCTAAAATTTCAAGTGCCAGGCAGCTAGAAAGGCGGTTTGTCCTAGAAAATCTGCCATAATTTCTGACGTATTCAGCTGTTGTACGATCGCCGCTGTGTGAGCCCAAAAGCGCGATGAAACCCTACCAAACTATTCCCATCTGTGACTGTGGCGAAGCGCTAGTGCCGATTGAGGACGAGCGCGTGAGCCTGGTGCAGCCCCACCCCTACCAGCTGCTAGGCGCGCCCTATGGCAAGCAGTCGCCCTACGTGCTGCGGGCGGGAGTATTAACGGCTCTGCTTCAGGCTCAAAACCTGCTGCTGCAGCGGCGGCAGGGCTGGAAGCTAGAAATTTTTGATGCTTTTCGTCCCCTGGCGGTGCAGCGCTTCATGGTAGAACGCACATTCTTAGAGCGCGTGCAGGCTTGGGGGTGGTCATTAGAAGCGTTGACAGAAGCTCAGCGTGACACGGTTATGGACGAAGTGATTCAGTTTTGGGCTGTACCGAGTGACGATCCGACGACCCCGCCCCCCCACAGTACGGGGGCGGCACTCGATGTCACCCTGGTGGCGGCAAACGGGGCAGTGATCGACATGGGGTCGCCTATAGACGAGGTGTCGCCGCGATCGCACCCCGACCACTTTGCCTACAGCACAAGCCCTGACCTGCAGCAGTTCCATACTCCCCGCGCTCTGCTAAATCAGGTGATGGAAGCGGCAGGGTTCCGACGTCATCCTAACGAGTGGTGGCATTTCTCGCTGGGTGATCAGCTATGGGCTTGGCAGCGGCAGCAAGAAACCGGGCGCAAAGACTTTTTGGCCCATTATGGGCGAGCCTCGGTAGACTTGTGGGTAGAGTAATACCACCTGGGTACGCTCACCCTTGAGGAGGCAATGGCGATGGCAGCTCGGTCATGGATCTGCTGGTCTAAAAGTCTAAAGCAGCTAAGCGGTTTGAGGTATCCAAGCGCGTTGAGCCTAGCTCTGGGACTAGCTCTGGGGCTTGTAGCTTCGGTGCAGGCCCAGTCTGCGGTTATCCTACAGTCATCGCTACAGCTAGCGGTGTGTCTAAGCGACTGGGACGGCGCGATCGCCCGCGCTAGCCAGCTTGAGCAGCTGCCTGATCTGCCGGTTAAAACTCAGGCAGAGCTGGTCGTTTTTCGCCGTCAGATGCAGCTTTTACGCCAAAACCAAACCGCTCTAAGCAACACGCCTGCCTGTCAGCCGGTGCTAGAGGGCTTTGGCCTGCCAGGCTATAGCGGGCGACCCCTACAGCTAGAGCGAGCGGTGGTATCTAGAGCGGGCTTAGATAGCTCTACTCTGATTCCAGACCGCACCCTACAGCAGCTAGAAGCGCTGTGGCAGGCTGGAGGAGTTAGCACTGACATTCCCCTTGGCCCTCTAGACAATGCCCGGCGCATCAATACCCGCAGCGGTAATGGGGTATCCACCGGCATGGTTAGCCGACGCGTCGACGTACACGCGTTTCTGGCCGCCGAGGGCGACACTCCAAGCCTGGCATTAGACGTTGTTCAGCAGCGGCCAGGACTGCTATATACCGACGACAGCTCACTACTCTTTTTGTTTGATGCCGAGGGCCATCTGCTGGGCGAGGCCCGTACAACCTCAGCCCTTCAGCCCCGGCTAGCGGCTATGAGGCTACCTACCACGGGAGCCTACTACGCTGCTGTAACAACGCCTCAGCAGCGGCCCGTACTCGACGAAACCGGTACTCTGACTGGCTGGCAGGGCATTGGCACTAGCGCCGTAGCCTACACGCTGACGGTCAGGGGCGTGACGCCATCGCCGGAGCTAGGTGTTGGGGGCAGGTAAGGGGTAAACCGCAGGCTGTTTTTACCCTTCAGCTCTCTTCTGCTACTGGCTGTCGGCAAATACCGAAGACCGAGGTAAACCCGTGGAGAAAGGTCGTCTGCCCAACGGGGCCAATCTCGCCGCCGCAGAAGAAGCCCCCTAGCGGCAGTCCTGGTAGGTACTGAGCAAACAGACCCGAGTCAAAATTGGCCTGGTCGTAAAGCCCTTCACCTCGCCCTGAGCAGGCAAACAGCAGTCCTCCAACCGGCGCAGCGTCGGCTGGGGCCTGTCGCTGGTAGCGCTGCAGCAGGTTTTCTAAATCTACCGCAGAGGTATGGGCGTCGCGGCG
>JBARUP010000339.1:0-4135 GCA_049645805.1 Nodosilinea sp. | reverse complement strand
TCTATCGCCCTTGTGGCCGGTCAGAACTGGCAGGTGTGAATCTGTCAGGCGTGCCTCAGAAGAGTCCAGACCTACTCCGGTGATGCCCCTGGGTATCCGAAAATCAAACCGGGTCAGCTATTTTGGTAGGGCAACCGAAGACCTAGCTGGCCCACCCCACCTTTTTCCTATGGCGCTTACCCTTCGTCGCACCCCTCGCACTGTCCAGGGTTTTGTAGAGCCCCTGCTGGCGGTGGATGATGCTCTGCCCCTGCACATGGTGCTAGTGCCCGGCGGCACCTTCTTGATGGGGCAAACCGAAGCAGAGAAAGCGGAATTGATTCGTCAGGTGGGTGAAAAGGACTATAGAAAATACTATGGTCGAGAGCTGCCCCAGCACGAGGTTACAGTGCCTCAGTTTTTTATGGGTCGCTACCCAGTGACTCAGGCCCAGTGGCGAGTGGTTGCTGCCCTGCCCCAGGTCAAGAGCGAGCTAAAGCCAGACCCCTCAAAATTCAAAGGTGATAACCGCCCCGTAGAGAGAGTGAATTGGTACGACGCAATAGAGTTTTGTGCCCGCCTCTCGGCCCACACAGAGCGCCCCTATCGCCTGTGCTCTGAATCCGAATGGGAGTATGCCTGCCGGGCTGGGACGACTACCCCGTTTTACGTAGGCAAGACTTTAACGACGGACGTAGCCAACTACGACGGCAACTCTACCTACGCTGATGGCCCCAAGGGTGAATCTCGCGGGGAGACCACCCCCGTAGACCACTTCGGCCTTGCCAATGCCTTTGGCCTGAGTGACATGCACGGCAATGTTATTGAATGGTGCCAAGACCACTTTCACAGTGACTATAGAGGTGCCCCTACCGACGGTAGCGCCTGGATAGAAGGTGGCAATTCAGAGCGACGGATTCTACGCGGCGGCTCTTGGGGCATCAATCCGAGGTACTGCCGCTCCGCGTTCCGCATCAACGGCGTGCCCGGCTACGACAACGACAGCCTCGGGTTTCGGGTCTGTTGTTCGGCCCCCAGGGCTCTTCAGCCGCCCACAGGTTAGCCCTTGCTCTTTACCCTTTTGCCCTCTTGCCCTCAAAAAAGAAAAATATGGGTTGCTTCCCCCGGCGCGTTAGCGCCTCGAATTTGGTTTGGAGTTAAGAGCCAGGCGTGCAGATGTGGGGTTAAGTGAGTAATTGTACAGAAACTTACGCTAAGGCTGTACAGCTCTGCCGGTGGCTTTTTGCTGCCTACCGTCGCGAGAGAATCACCACCGCCACCGAGATCGCAACCAGCACCCAAAAGACTAGGCTATCGTGCCTAAAGCACCCCCCCCCAGCGGTTGGTGGAGGGGTTGCTAATTTAGGTACATCTACGCTCTCGCCCGTTGCTTGTCTATAGTTCCCTATAATTTGCCTACAGCGAGTTCGCCAGGCTATGGGGGTGCTGAAATTCTACTCCTTGAGACCAAGCTCTACTTGCCTAAATGGCGTTCTACCCTAGTCTCGCGTCCGAGGCTAATCGAACGTCTGCACCATGGTATGGAACGCAAGCTAACCCTGGTCTCAGCCCCAGCCGGGTTTGGCAAAACGACGCTGCTAGCAGAATGGGTCGCCGCCGTGCTAACGAGACCCGTGGCCTGGGTTTCCTTAGACCAGAGCGACAATGATCCGGCTATTTTCTGGACCTATTTGATCACCGCTCTGCAAAATGTTCAACCCGGTCTGGGGGAGCGATCACTCTCGTTACTGTTATCGCTTCAGCCGCCCCCGATTGAATCGGTCTTGATGACGTTGCTCAACGAACTGACTACCGTTGAGGAGGATCTTGTCCTGATCCTGGATGACTACCATGCGATCGAGACCCAGGCCATTCATCGCGGGATCGGCTTTTTGCTAAACCATTTGCCGCCCCAAATGCATTTGCTCATCGCCAGCCGTGCCGACCCGCCCCTATCTCTGGCTCGTTTAAGGTCTCATGGAGAATTGACCGAGCTCAGGGTGAGCGATCTGCGGTTTACGCCGGATGAAGCGGCAGCTTTTCTCAACCAGGTGATGGAGTTGGAGATCTCGGCAGCGAATGTGGCCGCTCTAGAGAAGCGTACCGAAGGCTGGATTGCTGGGCTGCAACTCGCGGCCCTCTCGATGCAAGGACGAGCAGATCTGCCTGGCTTCATCGCGGCTTTCTCTGGCGATGACCGCTACATCTTGGACTATCTAGTGGAAGAGGTCTTACAGCAGCAGCCTGAGCGCGTCCGTCGCTTTTTGCTGCAAACCGCTATTCTAGGGCGCTTAAGCAGTTCTCTATGTGATGTCGTTACCGACCAAAACGATGGACAGGACATGCTGGAAGCGCTGGAGCGTGGCAACCTGTTTGTCATCCCACTGGATAACAAGCGTCAATGGTACCGTTACCATCACTTGTTTGCTGATGTGCTTCAGGCCCATGCCCTGATGGAGTGGCCGGAACGGATACCAAGCTTGCACAGACGGGCAAGTGAATGGTACGAGCAGCATGATCTGTTCTCTGAGGCGATTCGTCATGCCCTGGCTGCCCAGGATTTTGAACGAGCGGCAGGTCTGATGGAGCAGGTGTGGTCCACCATGCGCAAGTGCCAGCAGGAAGCCACAGTGCTGAGTTGGTTGAAGGTGCTGCCTGACTCACTAATTCGCGATCGCCCCATTCTGAGTGTGGTCTACGCGTTGGTATTGTTGAATACTGGCCAGCTAGAGGCGGTTGAAGCCCGTTTACAAGATGCGGAATGGAGATTAGCGCAGGTAGGTCAAACTTTTCCAGATAATCCCGCCGCTTCCCCATCAGTACAAGGGATTGGGCTAAAGGGCGCGCAGTATCAGTCTTTGCCCGCCTCCATTGCCAATGCCCGCGCCTATCGTGCCCAAGCGCTGGGGGATTTCGCCAGCACTATCACCTATGCCCAGCAAGCCCTGGCCCTATTATCAACCGATGATGAGTATGAACGGGGCACGACTGCCGCCTTCCTCGGTCTGGCTTACTGGTCTAGCGGTGACGTCGCGGCCGCACATCGCTCCTTTGCTGAGGGATTGAGGGCTTTTCAAAAGCTGGGCGGCATCCAAATTACGATCGCTGCCACCTTCATTCTCGCGAATATGGGGATGGCCCAGGGGCGGCTGCGGACAGCGGCCGAAATCTGTGAGCAGGCTTTACAACTGGCGGCACAGCAGAGTGTGCCAATTCTGCAGGGGACGGCAGATCTACATTTGGCGTTAAGCGAGATTCGCTACGAACAGGGGGATTTAGAGGCCGCTGGTCAGCTATTGCAAAGAGGCGAGTCCCTGCGGGAACAGGTTTCGATCTCTGGAGCTAACTATCTGTGGTGGCTAGTCAAGGCTCAATTGACAGCGGCTCAGGGGGACTTAGACACGGCCCTTGACCAACTGCACGAGGCCGCGCGGTTGTATCGGCGATCGCCCGTGCCGAATGTGCGCCCGATAGAGGCCCTAAAGGTGCGGTGGTGGCTGCAGCAAGGGAAACTGGCTGAAGCGCTGAGTTGGGTGCGGGAGTGCGGTTGGTCGGTAGACGACCCGCCGAGCTACCTGCGCGAATATGAACACCTGACCCTGGCCAGAGTTGCGATCGCTCAGTACCGGCGCGACGGCACAGACGAGGTGATTCATCAGGTCATCGGCCTCCTGACTCAACTGTTGGCCGCCGCAGAAGCTCAGGAGCGCACTGGCAGCAGCATCAAGATTCTGGTGATGCTAGCCCTGGCGGGGGAGGCTCAGGAGGATATTTCGGCGGCGATAGTGTCCCTAGAACGTGCCTTAACCCTGGCCGAACCAGAGGGCTATGTGCGAATCTTTGCAGAATGTGGACCCCCAATGGCGTCACTGCTGCGGGAGGCCATAACTCGCCGCATCACGCCCACCTACGCTCATCGGCTATTGACCGCCTTAGAAACCTGGGGGCAGAAGCCCAAAGAGCCATCCCCGCTCCCCATTTCCCCATATCCCCAGCCCCTCATTGAACCCCTCAGCCAGCGAGAACTTGAGGTTCTCCGATTACTCAACACCGAACTCTCTGGCCCCGAAATCGCTTGTGAACTGGTCGTGGCTTTGAGTACAGTGCGCACCCACACCAAGCGGATTTACAGAAAACTCAATGTCACCAATCGTCG
>JBARUP010000338.1:0-4972 GCA_049645805.1 Nodosilinea sp. | reverse complement strand
ATCGTTAAGCGCTAGACGTAGGGCAGACAGCGCCAAAATTACTAAAAACAGCGCTAGCCCCAGGGTGCAGGCGTAGCTAATCTCGAGCTTTTGAAAAGCCTGTTCATAGATGTAATAAACCACGGTTTTGGAGCTGTTTCGGGGACCGCCCTGGGTCATAATGTAGACCTCTTCAAACACCTTGGTAGCCGCGATCGCAGAGATCACTCCCACCAGCGCCAAATAGGGCCGCATCAGCGGCAGAGTAATATCCCAGTGCCGCCAACCGCCATCGGAGCCGTCCAGCGCTGCGGCCTCATACAGGTCTTGGGGAATGCCCTGAAGCCCCGCCAGATAAATCACCATGTAGTAGCCCAGCCCCTTCCACACCGTCACCACCATGACGCTAAACAGCGCTAGGGCTGGGCTGGTCAGCCAGGGCACCCCGTTTTCGCTCAGCCCTAACGATTTGAGCACCTGGTTAAACAGCCCTGTCTCGGCATAGAGCCAGCGCCAGGCAATGCCCGCTACTACCATCGATACAACAACGGGCGAGTAGTAGGCCACCCGCAGCCAGTGCATGCCCCGCAGCCGCCGATTTACCAAAATCGCCAGGCCCAGCGGCGCAAAGGTCAAGATCGGCACCACCCCAGCTAAGTACACCAGCGTGTTGCGCACCGTCTGCCAGAAGATGGGGTCAGCCACCAGCCGCTGTAGGTTTGCAGTCCCGACCCAGGTGGGAGCTGCCGTCAAATCAACTCCAAAGGTGGTGAAACTGAGGTAGAAGGCCCGCAATGCTGGCCAAAATACCGCGATCGTCAGCGCCACCAGGGCCGGCAGCAGAAATAGGTAGGGAATCACCTGCTGAGGAATGGTGAAGCCAAGTGGCCACGGTCTACTAAAGTTGCCACGGGGAGATACGGCCATAGAATACAAAGACTAGCTAAACGCCCGTAGTCAGGATATCCCAGCGTGCTGTACTTACCCCAGCAGCGGCGTTAGATCCAGATGCTCGCTTACGGCCTCGGTCAGCTCGTTCAGCACGGCCTCGCGCTGTTCACGGTAGTTGGGAATGCCCGTGGGCAATGACCCCAGCCCGCGCTGCTGACGCAGGCGGTTGAGCCAGGCCCTGCGCCAGGGGCCGTTGTCGAAGAGGCCGTGCAGATAGGTGCCCCACAGCGACTGGCTGCTGTCAACGACACCGAGACTGCGGTCTTCAAACAGAAACTCAAACTTGGTGCCGTTTTGGTCTTCACCTTCGGAAAGGATGAGCTGGGTGCGGCCCTGGTGCAGTTCGTAGCCCGCCACCGGTAGCCCCTCCTGGGGAAAGCGTGAGCTGACGGTGCGCTGACGAGCGATTTTTTGCTGAGTGATTACCGTGCGCAGCGGGAACAGATCTAGGCCAGGGAACCTGCCCTCGTGGCCCTCAATGCCCTCGGGGTCGGCCAAAAACTGACCCATCATCTGAAAACCGCCGCAAATACCCATAACCGTGCCCCCGGCGGCCACGTAGTTCTGAATCTCTTCGGCCATGCCGGTGCGCTGCAAAATCAGCAGGTCAGCAATAGTGGTCTTGGTGCCGGGGACAATTACCGCGTCAGGGTAGCTGAGTTTTTCTTTGGGGCTAAGGTAAACCACCCGCACGTTGGGCTCGGCCTCTAGCGGGTCGAAGTCGGTGAAGTTAGAGATGCGGGGCAGACGAATGACGGCGATGGTGATGTCAGCCTGCTTTTTGCTACCGGGGGTGCGATCGAGCAGGCTAAGGGAGTCTTCGGCGGGCAGGGCGTTTTCAATCCACGGCACTACACCGAGCACGGGGATGCCGGTACGCTCTTTGATCCACTCTAGACCGGGCTCTAGCACCTCGCGCTGGCCGCGAAACTTGTTGATAATAATGCCTTTGACTAGGGCACGCTCTTCGGGTTCCATCAGCTCTAGGGTGCCAATGATGTGAGCAAACACGCCGCCGCGATCAATATCGGCGACCAGCACCGTGGGAGCGTTGAGGTGCTTGGCCACCCGCATGTTGGTCAGGTCACGGTGCTTGAGGTTGACCTCCACGGGGCTACCGGCCCCTTCACAAACCAAAAAGTCGTAGTCTTGGCTCAGGCGAGCGAGGCTTTCTTGGATGACCTGCCAGCCCTGATCGAAGAAGTTTTCGTAGTACTGGGTGGCGGTGGTGCGCCCTACGGCCCGGCCTTTGAGGATGACCTGAGAGGTCGTATCACCCTGGGGTTTGAGCAGAATAGGATTCATCTCAACCTGGGGAGGAACGCCCGCGGCCCAAGCCTGTACGGCCTGGGCATAGCCCATCTCGCCGCCGTTAGCGGTGACATAGGAGTTGAGGGCCATGTTTTGCCCCTTGAAGGGGGCGACCCGCCAGCCTCGGCGGCTGAGAATGCGGCAAAGGGCCGTGGTAATGAGCGATTTGCCTACGTGGGAGGCTGTTCCCACTACCATGATTGCTCTCATGGAGCGTCTCCAAAGGTGAATAAGGACAGCGGCAGGGCTAGAGCCTGCGGGTTGTTGCGTGCTCTAGCCACTTCCTATGCAGATTCTTCAGGAACAACGCAACCTGTCAGGACGATATTAGCCATGCCACCAGCTGGGCAGGTGCACCCATCGGCACCATGCATTATAGAGATGATTGAGGATAGTGGGGCGATACTGAGCCGGGCGGAGCGGAGACAGCTGCTCAAATACCTGGCGGCCCATGGGGGTGAGGCGAAAGCTATCGGTTAGCCCTTGACCATCGACTTCGCGGCGCAGCAGGCCAACGGCAATCAGCCACATCATTTCATTCTCGGCCTGTAGCTCGACTACAGCCCGACGACTGTAGCCGCTCTTTAGGCCCGCCTGACCGCACACCTGGCGAATGGAGATACTGCGCGATCGCAGATCGCCCAGCAGCTTGAGCCGAAAGGGTGAGCACCGAAAAGAACGCTCGCCCCGTCTCAGCGATCGCTGAGGATAGCGAAGGGTAACGGCTTTTGACTCAGCTGGAGCCATGGGTTTAGCCAAGTTAACTGCCATAAACTGTAGTTTCAATCTACCAACAAAAGGGAAAAAATTCCGGCTAAAGGGTGATTTAGTAGCCGTGGTCACTTTCTAATTCTTAAGCAATTGCTAAGCCTATTAGGGCATCAACCTGATGTTTCAAGTTCATCAACTAGCTTCAATAGCCAAATGGCTTCTAGGGTTCCGGCCTGCCGCAGTGGCGGCCTGGCGACTGGTCCAAGAGAAGCCGCCAGATCGCCATTAGTGCTGCGCGGCAGCGGCTAAATGCCTCTGGTACACGGCGGGACAAAAGCCCGGGAGGATAGCGACGCACTGCTTCGCCTTTCTCTTGGGCTGCTGTATTTGACGGCATCTTCTTGAAATAACGCATTCTTTAAGTCACTAATAAGTCACTAAGAGCGCTCCACCTAAGCCCCGTACATGTCTCTACCTAACGCTGAAATCGAATCCCTCAAAGCCTCCCTAGAGGCCAAAGGAGTTAAATATGCCCTGGCTAGCTACGTAGATATCCACGGCATGGGCAAGGCGAAAATGGTACCCCTAGCTCACCTGGGCCAAATGATGGGGGGCTCAGAGCTATTTACCGGCGCGGCCCTAGACGGCGTTCCCCAGGAGGTCAGTGATGACGAAGTAGCCGCCATGCCCGACCCGGCCACCGCAACGGTACTTCCCTGGCAGCCCGAAATAGCCTGGTTTGCCAGCGATCTTTACCTGCACGGGCAGCCTTTTGAGGCCTGCTGTCGCACCATCCTTAAGCAGATGCTGGCCAAGGCAGCCGCTATGGGGTTCACGTTTAACCTGGGTATTGAGACCGAGTTCTTTATGCTCAAGGAAAACCCCGACGGCAGCTTTAGGCCGGTGAGCGATCGCGACACCTTAGACAAGCCCTGCTACGACCTGCCCAGCCTGCTCGACAACTATCCCTGGCTGAGCGAACTGGTTGACTACATGAACCAGCTCGGCTGGGATGTGTACTCCTTCGACCACGAAGACGCCAACGGCCAGTTCGAGACCGACTTTGCCTACAGCGACGCCCTGACCATGGCCGATCGCCTCACCTTCTTTCGGCTGATGGTCAAAGAAGTGGCCCGCAAACACGGCTACCTGGCCAGCTTCATGCCCAAGCCTTTTGCCAACCGCACCGGCAGTGGCGCTCACTACAACATGTCGCTAGCCGACAGTCAGACTGGTCAGAACCTGTTTGAAGCCCCTGACGACCCGCGCGGCTGCGGGCTCTCGACGCTGGGCTACCAGTTTATTGCCGGGGTGCTGCGCCACGCCAAGGCCATCTGCGCCGTCACCTGCCCCACGGTCAACAGCTACAAGCGGCTGCTGCGTCAGGGCAGCATGTCGGGCTTTACCTGGGCTCCGGTCTACATCTGCTACGGCAACAACAACCGCACCAACATGCTCCGCATTCCCCTGACCGGGGGACGGGTAGAGTGCCGTGCCGCCGACATTTCTACCAACCTGTATCTAGGGGCAGCGATGATTTTGGCGGCTGGGCTAGAGGGCATTAGCGAGGGGCTCGACCCTGGAGAACCCCACACCGAAAATATGTACGACCACTCCACCGCCGACCTAAAGGCCATGAACATCGACATGCTGCCCCGCACCCTGCAAGAGGCAATTGATGCTTTTGAGGCTGACCCCCTCAGCCAGGCTGTGGTGGGGCCACTGATGTACAAAACCTACATCGACTTTCGCCGTCAAGAATGGGAGGAGTATCATACCCATATTTCCGACTGGGAAATTAAACGCTACCTCAAATTTTTCTAGCCGTTTGTTGCTGCCAGTCCCCTAACAGCAGCACCTTAGCTATTCCCACAGCCTTACCCTGTAGTTTCTTTTAAGTTCACAACACAGCTATGAAACGACGTACTTTTTTTCCCACGCTATTTGCCTTTGTTTGCAGTCTGCTGATTACCGTCAGCTGTGCTCAAAGCACGCCCCAGGCTGACGCCCCTGCCGAGGG
>JBARUP010000337.1:0-1823 GCA_049645805.1 Nodosilinea sp. | reverse complement strand
GGGTCGGCTGAGCCAGCAAGAAATCAGGCACCAGCTCATCGATTAAGGTCTTGAGGTTCACTCGTTCCAGAGTGAGGTTAATCTGGCCAGACTCCAGCCCCATCCAGTCAATGAGCAAGTTGACTAGGTCGGTCAGCTTACGGGTAGCCCGCTGCATTAGGCTAACGTAGCGAAACTGCCGCTCAGTGAGGGTTCCTAAGCGGCTGTCGAGCAGCAGGGTAGATAGCCCCAGCAGGGTCGTCATCGGTGTTTTAAGAGCGTGACCCAGCTCTAATACCCAGTCCTGACTTCTATTAGTCCTCAGAACTGTGGCAGGCATAGCGTCGCCCTGCTTAGTTAGAGTTGGTTCAGCTGAGGCTAGGCTAGGTTTAACTAGTTCAGCGCTGAACGCCAGCCAGCTCAAGATTCGAATCGGACTTAATACTCCCAGATATTGGCCGTCACCAGTTGTCGATACCAGCACCGGAGGAGGACTCTTCTGCGCCAGCCAGCCCAGGTGCGTGAGGGTAGGAATATCTACGGCACTGGCTGCAACACTCACTACCGCTTCTAACCAGGGCTGATATTCAAGCAGCCGGGGTTCAGCATGTCCCTCAGACAACAAAACTTGCTGTCTGGTCCACAGGTGGCTTAGAGCTAGGGCACCTATAGGGCGGTACTCGCTGTCAACAACAACAACATGGCTTAGGCAGACTCCTGCCCCGGCGTCTCGCTCAACCTCTTCAAGCCGCCCTAGGGCCTGGGCAAGCTCCCCCAGCGGCGTACTAAGACCGTAGGCCGGGACGGGAAGTAGAAAGTGATCGAGGGGCGGCAGCGCCATGGGCTAGTCCCGTTGGGAGTCTAATTTTAGGTGTAGAGGCAGGCTGTATTCTGGCAACCAGCCTCTACAATTGATATATCGCCCGGTTTTTATTCCGGTTCTCACATTTATTCCGGTTCTCACAGCAGTGTTGCCTATGTTGTCTAGTCTCCAGCAAGCGGATGCTAGAAAAACATTAGCTCTAGGGGTCTAGAAATATCTTCGTTTTTCTTCGCCAATTGTCCTACTTATCTTTATCGTCCCTTGGTTCCTCCTCTTCAGATCTATCGGCTGATCCTTAGCAATCAAGCTAAGCAGGGATCTGACTTAAATCTAGATCCAAGTCGATATACAGTACACCCAAAAATCTTAGCTGGCGATGCCCTAGAATGGTTGCAGAGCCGTCCTGAGCCCCCCGACTGCTTAGTGGTTGATAAGCAAGCTTGGCAAGAAGCTCTTCGTCCCGCGCTACAGCAGCTCAAGCTAGTGCTGCCGGTGGTGGTACTAGTCACCGATCGAGAGGCGATCGCCCAGTCAGTGCCTCAGACCGACCACTGCTTGGGTGATGTGGTCCATCATTCTCAATCGGCATTGCCCCAGCTTGGTAGCGCTATTCAGGCTGCTATTCAAGAATTTTTGCGGCTAACGGGCTGTAATGCCAGTAGCCCCGGAGCATCGGTCAATGAGGCTAGTCCCTTATCTAGAAGTCTCAGCAAGCAGCAGCATCAGCTCACCGAAAAACTCAAGACTCGGCTAGTTTATATGGGAGTCTACTACAAACGTAACCCTAGCCAATTTGTGCGCCATCTGAGTCTAGAAGACCGCAGCGCTCTACTCGGTCAGCTCAAGGCAGACTATCGAAAAATTCTTCTGGCTTACTTCGCCAACAATCCCAAGCTTAATCTCAATCAGCTAATCGATGACTTTGTCGATCAGGCTTTTATGTCAGATGTTTCGGTAGCTCAGATTGTTGAGATACACATGCATCTAATCGATAACTTCGCCAAGCAGCTTAAGCTAGAGG
>JBARUP010000336.1:0-1652 GCA_049645805.1 Nodosilinea sp. | reverse complement strand
GGGTGGGCTGCTGCTGAGCCTGACTGATCGCTACGGTCTGCGACTGCAGCAGGGGCGATCGCTGGAGCACCAGGGAGAAGTCGTTGATGGCGTCGTAGGAGCACGATACTCCCTCCACTGAAATGCCCCCCGCTGTTGGTGGCGCAACATCGGGGGCTACCTCCAGGGTTGCGCCCTCAGTTTGGCTCAGGCTGACGATCTGCACCCTGTCCGGTGTGCGAGTTCGAATATCCTGCAGCAGGGCTGACCAGGGAATGATTTCGTTGAACACTGACACGAAAGCGTTGTTCTCGGCCTGCACCAGCGCGATCTGTCCCTGGATGCCGCTAATCTCCTGAAGCTGGCTTTGCAGCGCCGCTGTTTCGGCATCTAGCTCAGCGCTGCGAACCTGAAGCTGGTTAATCTGGCCTCGGGTAACCGCCCAGTAGCCGCCTACTAGGGCCAGAGGCACTAGCGCCGCCGCTAAGCCAAGATACAGCGGACGGCGATCGCCTACAACCGCTGCCCCACCACCTCGAGCTCGAGGCTTGGCATCAAAGACCCGCACCTCGCGGTCTTTGAGAAAATTGATATCTAGACCGTACATAGCTATACCTCCCGCAGGCCAAGGCCAATTACCGTCGCCAAACCAGCTCGCTGACTCTCGGGAATGTCTTCGGCGACATCCAGAGACAGAGCCGAGATCGGGTCTATCTGGCTAGCGGGCAGGCTCAGCCGCTGGGCTAGAAACTCGTCTAGCTGGCCAATAGATGCTCCTGGCCCCGCCAGCAGCAGCTGGGCTACCTCCATGTCTTCTCCCTGGTTGAGGTAGAAATCACTAGAGCGTCGCAGCTCGTCAGACATCTCGCCCAGCACCCGCAGCATGGCCGTGGTGCCGGGGATGGTGTTGCCCATCTGAGGTGCGCCCACGGTGTCCATTGTTTGAATTGGCACCGTCATTCCCTGGAGCAGATCGGTGCTGCGCGATGGGGGTAGGTTCATAGCGCGGCTGAGGGCGCTCTGAATTTGAAAGGTGCCGATAGGTACAGTGCGCGAAAAATGGGGCACTCCATCGACCACAATAGAAATTTCGGTGTTCTCAAACTCAATATCGACAACGGCGGCGGCTTCCTGGGGCGTAAACTGCCGCAGCTGCTCACGGATGGTGCGAATCAGGGCAAAGCTGGACGTTTCCAGCACGTTGAGCGCTAGTCCTGCCTGCTGAAACACATCTATGTAAGGATCAGTCAGGTCTTTACGCACCGCTACCAGCAGTACCTGCACCTTTTCGATGCCGTCTTCATCAACAAAGTAGCCCAGCTTCTGATAGTCGACATCGGCCTCTTCACGGGGGAAGGGCAGATAGAGACTGGCCTCCTGGTTGAGCACCATCTCCCGCAGCTCTTCGTCGTCTAGCTCAGCGGGCACCGGGATGACGCGGGTAATGGCTCGCCCCGGAATGGCGGTGGTGGCCTGCTTGACCTTGAGCTTGCTTTCGGCCAGCACCGTAATAATGGCATCAGCCATTGCAGCGGTGTCTAAAATCTGCCCCTCTTCATAGACGCCCTCAGCCAGCTCTACCGACGCCAGGGTTTCTAGTTTGAGGGTAGTCCCCTGCTTCCTTAGCCGAGCTAGATTAACTTTCTCGGGGGTAAGCTCGATACCAACCCCCC
>JBARUP010000335.1:0-3621 GCA_049645805.1 Nodosilinea sp. | reverse complement strand
GCCATAGCTATTTCAGCTCTCCTAGGGATTCTTACCGGGGTAGCTCAGCTTGGTAGTGAAGTGATGGCCCGCACCCAGCCGACTCTGCTCGACATGGGGATTGCGGTCACGGCTGGGGCTGTGGCAGGGGTAGCCAAGGTAGAGCCGAAACTATCTAGCACGGTAGCCGGAACGGCGATCGCTGTTGCCCTTATGCCCCCTATTTGTGTAGTAGGCCTGTGGCTGGGCAGGGGTGAGCTAACCCTCAGTCGCGGGGCTCTGCTGCTCTACATCACTAATTTGTTTGGCATCACTCTGGCCTGCATGGTGGCCTTTGTGCTCTTTGGCTATTCAATGATGCACAGCGCCCGACGCCCCCTCGGTATTACGCTTGTCTTCACGGCTCTGCTGGTGATTCCCTTGGGAGCTAGTAGCCTTCAGCTGCTTCATCAAAACAGACTGGAGGCCAGTGTAAGGCGTGCCCTACTCGATCGTACCGTCACGTTTCAGCGCGTCACCCTAATCGATATGGACACCAACTGGCTGACTACTCCACCCGAAATTTCTCTTACTATAAGCGCTTCAGACCCTGTGTCTCCTCAACAGGTCAAACTACTAGAGCAGTTTTTGTCAAGACAGATGAGGCGGCCCTATAAGCTCACATTCTTAGTTAGCCAAGTGGAAGCTGTTACTAGCGAACTACTTGATGAAAGCAACAAAGGACAGTGAAATGCTCGCTTGCAGCGCTCAATAGTCTAGCTCTTCTTCGTACTCAGTCACTTTTCTCTTTTGGGGAATGTTGAGAGGTTTTGCCTCGTAGGGCTGGCCCTCGTCTTCTTCAGTCCAGACGTCTTCGGTAACTTCCTGAAAGTCGGCGTCGTAGGCTTTGTAGCCGTCTTGGTCATCGAGGGTAGCGGCCTGATAACGCTCGGCGGGCTGCTGGGCCTGGAGAGGTTGTTCGACGCGCTCGGGTTCACCCCAGTCGTCGTCGCTCCACCGCTCTTCAGCAGCAGCGGGACGAGCTTTGCTGAATTCAGCGGGCACCTGTACCCCAGAAGGCAGCTGATTGGAGGTTGACACCGGCATGATGTACTCACTGTCATCGTTGCGATCCCAGGGAGCACTGCCGATGCCCAGGCGCTCTAGGAGGCCAACGCTGAGCTGCATCATCTTCTCTTCGGCACCTTCAAACACAATCAGGCGATCGGGGCCGCTGCTGACGACTTCGTCGATGGAGAGCTCATAGGTGCTGATCACCTGGTCAGGAATCTGGGGCAATCCAAAGGAGGCGATGACAATAGTCTCGATGTGACCGTTGGTAACGTCGAACTTGAAACCGCGCACTCGGCCTAGGGGCTCACCGGTTTCGGTAATCACTTCGCAGTTGACTAGAGTGCTGTAGGGAGCGACGCTCATTTCGTCATCTAGAGCCGCTTCGTCATCAACTAAGATCACGTCTCCAATCTGGCGAATATCGGTTAGAGCCATGACCTGCTGGGTGCTCGACACCAGCCCAGACATAATATTTTCCCGGAGGCCAATGGCCACAACTTCTCGCTGGTCGACATCGACCCAAACCTGGCTCACGATGCCTAGCCGCTGGCCAGAGTTTCGGGTAATTACCTGGGTACCCAAGAAGTCAGAGCGAAGACGATACTTGTCTAAGGTCATGTTTAATCCATCTCGTGGACCGAGACAACAGAGCGCGGGGTCAGGGCCAGGTATTTAGTAGCCGCGTGATCGAGTGCAAGCCGGTACCTTGACCTGAATAGCTATCTTAACCAGAATCGTCTAATTCTACAGGAGGGAAGACCGAACTACCAGGCGCGGGCCGGTTGCCTAGGCGCTTAGCTGAAACAATCGGGTTTACGATGGCGGCTTTTGAGGTGGTGGAACGACTAAGCCAGATGTTATCTTGTCTACGGCGTAACGCTTTGGGCCTCTAGATCGATGCCGAGCACTTGGGTATAGGCTCCGCGGGCCTGGGTAACGCCAATGGTGCGCTGGGCAGATTCGATCATAGGGCGGCGCAGGCTGACTACAATGAACTGAGCCGACTCGGCCTGGTGCTTGATCATCCGCGACAGCCGCTCGACGTTGGCTCCATCTAGAAACATATCGACCTCGTCAAAGGCGTAGAAAGGAGAGGGACGATAGCGCTGAAGGGCGAAGATAAACCCGAGAGCCGTAAGGGATTTCTCGCCCCCGGACATGGAGGCTAGCCGCCGCACGGGTTTGCCCTTGGGATGAGCCACCAGATTGAGACCGCCGTTGAATGGGTCTTCAGGATCTTCAAGCTGAAGGTGTCCATCACCGTCGGAGAGTTCGGCAAAGATGGTCTGGAAGTTGTCGTTGACGGCGTCGTAGGCCTCGGTGAAAGCCTGACGGCGCAGCGTAGTGAAGGTCTCAATGCGCAGCAGCAGCTCGGTACGCTCTTCTTCGAGAGTAGTGAGCTTGCGGGTAAGCTCGCTCAGCCGCTCTTCGGTGCGATTGTACTCTTCGAGAGCCAGCATGTTGACGGGCTCCATGGCCTCCATCCGGCGCTGAAGCGATCGCAGTTCTTTCCGCAAGTCTTCCAGGTTGGTTTCAGTCGGAATATCGGGCAGCGGGTCGGGCAGTTCTGCCGTCTGACCCTCGAGCTGCTGCTGGGCGTCAGCCATCTGCTGACGCCGCTCCTGCTGAGTTTCGATCAGCTTCTGGCGTTCCCACTCTTGCTGCTGAGCTTGAGTCCGCTGGGCGCGCAGGCCTCGCTCTAGCTCGTCGCGGACGGCCTTTTCTGCGGCTAGGGTTTGGTCGAGGACGGCCATGTCCTGGCGCAGCCGAGCAATCTCCTGGCTGAGAGCAGTTTGCTGCTGCTGAAGCTCGGCCAGCTGTCGGTCGCGATCGCTCTCCTGCTGAGTCAGCGCCGCTAGTGTTTGCTGGGCCTGGTTGAGGGCCAAATCGAGCTGCTGACGCTGGGTGTGCAGCTCTTGCAGGCGGCGCTCGGCGGCCCGGAGAGCCTGCTGACGATCGCTAAGCCGGGCCTCTAGCTGCCCCACGGCGGCCTGAGCCTGCTGCCATTCACTGTGGGCCTGGGACTGCTCTAGCTCGCTGAGAGCCTGCTGCTGGCGGACAATTTCGGCCTCTTGAGCGGGCAGAGCATCCGCTAGCTCTTGCAGACGGGTCTGGGTACCGGCTAGCTCCTGCTGGTGCTGGGCCTGCTGGGTTTCAATCTGGGCGCACTGCTGGGCCTGCTGCTGGTGCTGGCTCTGCTGCTGCTCACCCGCTAGCTGGAGTTCGCGGTACTGCTGACGCTGGGCGATCAGCGACTGGGAGAGAGTTTGCAGAGTAGCAGAGGTAGAGTTGAGGTCGCGATCGCAGCGCTCCAGCATCACTTCAATATCACCCAGCCGCTGGCGCAGGGCCTGAGCCTCAGAGGACTCTGTCGGCTCTACCGTACCAAAGTGCAGGCTGCCCGACCGCGACGATATGTTGCCTCCGGTCATAGCGCCGCTGGTTTCAAGAATTTCGCCGTCTAGGGTAACGATGCGGTAGTCGCCCAGGTGCTGCCGAGCTGAGTCTAGGGTGTCAAAAACTACGGTACTACCGAAGGTGTAGCCAAAAATATCTTGGTAGCGCGAATCACAGTCGATTTAAGTAAAG
>JBARUP010000334.1:0-2126 GCA_049645805.1 Nodosilinea sp. | reverse complement strand
ATTCTGTAGCGACCATCAAAGATTATAGATAAACTTTGCCAGTCTTCCTCAGGAATTATCTGTGGATTTTGATCCCATTCGATATAGGAAGATATAGGCAATATAGCTTGCGCTACCAACTGCTTTTCGTCCAATATTCTTTTGATTTGACAATAGTCCAGACAATTTTCTATGCAAACACTGAAACCCTTGATCTCTCATTGACCGAGCCGCTACGGGAGAGGTCTGAAACCCGCATTCTACCGTTGGCCATCAAAAACTGTCCGGAGTGTTGATTTGAGCAACCGATTTATTAATATTCTCAATTTTCAAACTAGGATATTCAGATGGATGCTTAAATCGGGATGGCTCCATCTCATCCGATTGAGTTAACAAAGCAATGATTGGAATGTTAAGCCTGGAGTTTTTGGCAATGGACTTTAAAAGGAGGACATCCTGATCAAGGTAAGCACGTTCCTTGCAGCGAGTCAAAAATAATACGGCGTCAGGGTTGAAATCTTCAAGAACCTTAGAAAGGTTATTTTCAGCAGTATCATTTTTCTCTGCGTCATTTTCTGACTCTGCTATTCCTCTTGTATCAACAACTTCGAATACAGTTCTTCCACCAGATTTATATGTAAACCTTCCAGCATCCAATGTACCTCTTTCTACGTCACTAACCTTGGCAAGGTATTGTCCACAAAGGGCATTAATGAGACTGCTTTTACCTACTCCCGTTCTACCAACCAGAACAAACCGTGGAGGGCGTCGATTTTTAATTCCGTCGATCAGCTCAGCTATGTCTTTATTGTTAAAAATAGTTGACTTTATTAGATCTAAGACTTGCGGAGGCAATTCAATTGGCAGCTCATTAATTAGTTGATCTAATTTTTCATGAAGTTTAGCTATGTTTTCGAGTCGCTTCTCAATCTCTTTTGGTGTCATTATTCTTGCTAGATAGTACTTTTATGGATTCATTCAATTTTGCAAGACTTTCCTCTTGATCTCCGATTTCTCTTGGAAGATGGGTTTAGTAAGGTAAAGGCTAACAAAACTGAGATACACTCTAAATCTAATCCACAAGGCTAACGTTTACTTGTTTCTTGTTTTAGCCAGTCTCGAAAATTCATCTCTGCTTCAACTTCATCCACTTGGCAGGTGGTTAAAAACTGGTAGAGGTCATCTTTTGAGACCACAGGAAAAGTAGGAGAAGCATCGCACTCCACATACCTTCCCTCTACCAGTTGGTAAATGCGCCAAACCCTGCCATCAAACCGCCAAAATTCCGGTACACCCATCGCCGCATACAGAGCATTTTTGTCGATGTCCGTATGGTTTATATCCACCTCAACCACGAGATCTGGGGGTGGATCGGTCGCCAGGTCAATCGGTCGCCCAGCGACCGGGGGTTGGTTTTGAATGTAGTAGCCGTTGTCAGGTTCAGCCCCACGGTCAAGATCTTCGCGATCCAGCGTTGTAGACCCCAGCGTTTTAACCCGCATCCCCAGTTCAACCACCAATATGATGATGAAACGCTCGATTAGGCGGGCATAGAACTCATGGGCTTCAGAAGGCATGGTGATTTCGAGAGTGCCGCGATCGTAGGTGAGTCGTGCCCGGGTGCGTTCGTTGAGCAGCGATCGCATCTGACCGTAAGCTACCCAGTCCATGCCGCGCATGGCCACGCGGCTCTCACCAGGGGCGATGGGTAGAGTGTCTGTAGCTGAATACGTCACCATAAGTCTTTCAGGCCGAGGTCAACGTGCTGCATGTAGTGTAGCCGCCTGCTTTTGGGCTTCGGCATAGATTTTGAGTGCCGCAGCCATGTGTCGTTCTGCACCTTCCCCTTGATCTTGAAACCAGCCCAAGGTTTCAGCATCCACGGGCACTGCCACGACAGAAACCTTAGACCGAGGCATTCGCATCGTTGCTTTCGCAAAAAACTCTTTACCGAGGGGCGGACTATCTGACGTATCAATGTCGTCATCCGTCATTGCATCAATTCTGGCCCAATCGGTTTTGGAGATATTGTTCGTAGCGCCGTCGTTCATGGGAGAGTGCCTTTCGCAGGGAAATGACGCGAATAGTCTCGTCTGCTGGTTCTGTGAATACAAGAACGATAACGCGACCGTCTAACAGCCCGGTAC
>JBARUP010000333.1:0-11080 GCA_049645805.1 Nodosilinea sp. | reverse complement strand
TGCGGCCAGGTTTGTTTTCGTCATAAAAGCCTAAGGGCAGGGCAAGCAGCTTGCGCACAACCGCCAGTGAATGGTCGCGGCGTGTGCGAAGGGCAATATCCCAGTGGAACCAGCCAGCTAGCCAGGGCTGAATTGGAGCTCGGACTACGGTAGCGACAAAGATAACGGTCAGCAAGAGGGCGATCGCCAGCCCCGGTCCTGCCGGATAGCCTACCCTAGTCCCAACTCGATCGATGACGCCCTGACTTAGAGGATCAACGGGCTGCTGCGAGAGCACGTTGAGAATTTGCCCAATGCAGTAGGGCACTGCCAAATCGACCATCTGAAACAAGCTGCTGGCGGCGATGCTAAAAAAGGCCGCCCGACGATATCGGCTGTAGTATCGAACAACGTCTTGAAAGGTAGCCATAACAATAATTAGAGAGCAACTGAATATTATGTAGTATGCATACTACACGCAAGCTTCTCGTTCTTGCAAGACCTTTGCCGTCAGAAATTCCCCGGCGTTACTGATTTCTGGGATGAACCTGTTTGCGAAACCCTGGCCTTGCTAAGGTTCTACAAATTCATCCTTCACTCAAGCAACGCTAATTTCTCTAACCTGCTCCACATGCAGCGTTGTTCTTAGGCTCAAAGCCGTGCTGTTATTTAGAGCGGTTCGCCCTGAGACAGCTCCAGATAGAAATACCGCTCTGTTGGCAGCCTGAGGAAATTACGCAACTCTGTGTGCAGGCGTTATTGAGCTCTTGTGTCAGGGAAAATTGAGCTTAAGAAAAGCTCCTGTGCACCGTTCTAGGCAGGCTAAAGAGCTTTAATTCAGGGTTCACTAGTTCAGCTAAGAAACAGTAGATTTTCTCAACCAGCATAAGTAGCCAGATACCAGCTACTACCGGGTTCAGCCGTAAGCTTGACATCTCCGGTGACAGGATCTTTCGGCATCGTCACTTTACGCATGGCTACCTATTCGTGATGTCGCTGTGCGTAATTTAGGGAGTACCAACCAATGGCCAGCACCGAGCACCTAAACGTTTTAGAGAAAGGAGTTGAAACCTGGAACGCTTGGCGTATTCAACACCCCAGCGTTCGTCCAGACTTTCAGGGAGCTGACCTAAGCCGCCTGCATCTGCCCGGCGTTGATTTTCGCTGCGCTAACTTCTACGAGGCCAACCTAAGAGAAAGCGTTTTTACCCATGCTAACTTTGAGGCATCAACGCTGTACCGATGTGATTTGTGCATGGCTGACCTCAGCGGCGCTAATCTCAGTCGGGCTGACTTTTACAAAACCAACCTTTATACAGCCGATCTCGGCAGCGCCAACCTGCGGCATTCACACTTTTACAAAGCCGACATGCGGGAAACGCTATTGGATAACGCCGACCTAGGGGAGTCTAATTTCTATGAAGTTGACCTGAGGGAGGCGATTTTGCAGTCGGCTAGCCTGGTGAGAACAACGTTCTACTACTCCAACCTGTGCAGCGCCGACCTTTACCAGAGTAACTTGAGCTGCGCCAGCCTGATGGGGGCGAATATGGCCAAGGCTAATCTACGTCGGGCCAGCTGTGTGGGCACAAATCTGTTTCGGGCTATTTTGAGGGGGGCCGATCTAACGGAAGCTGACCTGCGGGAGGCCGTTTTGCGGCTGGCTGACCTCAGTAAATCCTCTCTAAAAAACGCAAATCTGCTGGGAGCCAATTTATCTGAGGCCTGTCTTGATGATGCCCAGCTCGCGGGGGCCAACTTCAAACAAACAAATCTGTGGCACGTCAACCTAGACCAGATTGTTTTGAACCATTCTGGCTATGACAGAGCCGTTCTCCTTGACACCACTCTGAACTGAGCTATGAACAGCTTTGTTTTAAATTCCAAATCCCGCTGCCGTTAGTCGTCCTTCAGTAGGTAATCTCTTCTTCGGTATACTCCTTGGGCTCGATGTGGATGATGACGCGGGCAGGACCATAAATCTCCTCTAAGCGATCCTCTACCGCTTCGGTGATGGCGTGGGCGGCACGAATATCAGTAGGCTTAACAACCAGATGCATGTCGATAAAAACCTGCCGCCCCAGCAGCCCTCGGGAAGCAATATTGTGGCAGTTGACTACGCCGGGCACCTGCATCACCTGCTTATGAATGGCTTCAGGCGCGATCGCCATTTCGTCAACCAGCCAGGGCAGGTTTTCGCGCAGCACGGTCCAGCCGCTTTTGAAGACGAGCAGCGCCACCGGAAAGGCTAGGGCCACATCTAGCCAGGCAAATCCCTGCCACACAGCGATTAGACCAGCTAGCACCACAACAGTGGTCCAGATGTCGCTCATGGTGTGGTGGGCATCGGCCACCAGAATTTTGCTGTTGAGGGCCAGACCTACCCGGCGCTCGTAAAAAGCAACAAAGATATTGATACCGAGCACGACGAGCATAATCCAGAGTGCTGTTGCGCTCATTGTGACAGGATTTCCCCCAGAAACAATGCGCTCTACCGCACCTCTGAGAATTTCAAAACAGGCGATACCCAGAAAAGCAGCAATGCCCAGCGCGCCGATTGCCTCAAATTTTTGATGGCCGTAGGGATGATCGCGATCGGGCTGGGGATCAGCTAATCGATTGGTGGCTAGGCCGAGCACGTTATTGGTACTATCCGTAACGCTGTGCAGCGCGTCGGCCAGCAGACTCAGCGACCCAGTTAACGACCCCACCGTAGCCTTGAGCCCCACTACCGCTAGATTGAGAGCTAGGGTGATCAGCAATACTCGCTGCACGGCCTGGCGAGTGTCAAGATTGTGAGTGGTTGGGTGATGGGTCATGGGTAAATGAGCAGTTAGATGCAGTTGATCTAGCCGGGCGCACTTCAGGAACACTTAGCATTATCTCTGGGTCTAGGTGTTTCTGGGTCTACGTTACCGCTCCAGCGGGAGCTTGGTAGAGGTTAACCCTTGTCGATGGGAATAAATTGCGGGAAACCAAAAGCTCAGAACTGGTTTCCTAAAATCAGCTTCAACTTTTTGTGCTTGGTAAAGTTTGCTTGAGGATTCAGTAAATACCCTTAGATACTAGACTTCAGAATTAGAGTAGACAAGTAGTCTAGGAATGCGCTGGCGTGCGATCGCCTTCCCTAATTCTGCTTCAAAGCCCGTCGTTACCTCCCATTGCCTTCCCCAAAACGCTATGAACTATCGGTCTGCTATTAATCGACCAGCCCTGGGTTTGGCAGCGGTGGCTGCTGTCCTAGTCCCAGGGCTGGTCGCAGCCGCAGACACGCTGCCTCCAGGATTAATTGAGCTAACGGACGGCAACTCGGTTTACCAAGCTGACCTACTGCGATTTAGCGCCGATCAGTCGTGGCTGGTAGAGGGTGTTGAAACGCTGTTTACCGATCTGTACTTTCTCAATATCGGTAACAGCCCTGCTTCTCGCGAGCTAAGACTTGAGGACTTTCAGTCAGTAGCCTTTAGCCAGCCCGCCAGCAATCGCCTGAGCGCGACGTTCTCTAACTTTGGGGCTAACTTAAACCTTTCTATCAACTCGATCTTGCTGGGGGGAGAACCCGGTAGCTACCGCGCTACTCGGCAAGAAACAGTAACCCTAACCAACAGCGGTACCGAACGGCTTGATGTCAGCCTGTTCAAATACATTGATTACGACCTTCAGTTCGATAGCGTGCTCGACAATGACACCGCATTTTTTTCGGACAATACCTTTACTCAATTTGACGCCAGTGGCTCTCTGGCTACCCTCACCGTTGATCAAGATCCAACAGCAGTGCAGATCAGTCCCTACGGTCAGCTGCTGGGTCAGCTCTATAACACTCCAGCTACCGGGCTCCAGAATAGTTCTGGTCTGTTTGTTGGCGGCGATGCTACCGCTGCTTTTCAATTCGATCGCGGTCTGGCTCCCGGCGAGTCGGTAGCGTTCGAATTCGTCATGAACGTACAGCGACAGACTACAACAAAGGCTGTTCCTGAACCAGGAACAGCCTTTACTTTAAGCATTGTGGCGGCGGGGCTGGCGCTACTGCGCCGCCGAAGCTAACTAAGCGCCAAACCTAGTGCTTGTTTCTAACATTTGTTTAAATTGAGACCAGCTTCTTTGGCCATGGACTCTAGACCCTTAGACTGTAGGGTCTTGATCGCTTTGGTTGACAGGCGCAGCTTGACCCAGCGCTTGCCCTGGGGCCACCACACTCGCTTTTCCTGTAGGTTGGCCTCCTGCATCCGCTTGGTGCGGCGGTGGGAGTGGGAGACCGAAAAAGCGTTGTTAGCTTTCTTTCCGGTCAGTTCGCAATGACGAGGCATGGGTTTTTCTCCAGCGGTAATCAAACGGCACAATAGCGCAGTTTCTAATTTTAGCAGATGTAGTCTAGAAGATGACCCTTGAGGTGTACCGAGCTCAGCCCTATCCCGCTGCTCAGCTACCCGAGCGTGGTAGAGATTCAGCGGGGGGAAAGGGCAAAGGCTGGTACCACTGGGGTCGCGTCTGGGCGAAGGGGACGGGCTGGGTGATTTGCTGCTTGACCCGGTTGAGGTCCTGATTGAGTTCGCGAATGCGTCGAGAGAGTAGCCGAATAACGTTGACAGCAATGCCTGGGGTTTCGTCAATAGCATCGTAGAGCTGCTGCTGGGTAAGCACGAGGCAGGCACAGGGCTCTAGGGTGGTCACCGATGCGGAGCGCGGCTCGGCATCGAAAACTGACATTTCGCCAAAGCATTCGTTTTGCTCAAGCTGAGCGACCTGCTGATCGCCAATGTGTACGCTGACTCGCCCTGACACCACGATGTACATCGATCGCCCTTCCTGCCCTTGGGTAATGATGGTGTAGCTGCCCTCATAGAAAACTTCATCCATCACCGACGCCAGCCGCACCAAAAAGTCGTCCCGTAGTTCTTTGAACATGGAGACGTTGCGGATGAAGAGTAGTCGCTCGACGCTGTTTAACATACACAGAGATGGCAAAAGAACTGGGCAGCTAGCTAGGTGCGATCGCTAATGGGGCAGACTCGGCTCCAAATTATAGGTGCTGATTAGCTGTTTGACCTGGGCCAGCACCAGTTCATTAGAGTCTTGCTGCATGATGGCTGGCAGCAGTTCTCTAAGGGCGCGGGGCGAAGCCACAGCTAGATAAGCTAGCACGGCCTCACGGACGAAGCCGGTAGGGTGCCGTAGCAGGGCCAGCGTGTGCTCGGCGGTGAGGTTCCACCGCTGTACCCTGGCGAGATGAAAGCAGCAGGCAATGGCCCAGTCGGACAAAAAGTTGCGCAGATCGAGCAGCTGCCGCAGGCGATCGCCGGGGAGTAAGGCCCGGTACGCCACCAGCGGCGTAGAGAGGGCTAGCTGCTTCAGCTTTTCGGCGTCGGGGCGGCGATCGAGCAGCAGCAAAATTGATCGCTTGTTGGCCACATCCACCACGTTATCGAGAATTTCAATGCCTCGCGCCCAGCTTGAGGCCGAGCCACTCAGGCTAACCTGGGCTGCCTGAATAGCCGTCGCTGGCGAAACAAACCGCAGCAGCATAAACAGACGCTCAATGGCGTCGCTTTGCAGCCCGTCGAGGGCCTCGCGCAGCAGGTCAGACTCAACTCCGGCTACCCGGCTCACCGCTAAATCAACTTTAGCGGCCAAAACCTGTCCAGCGAAGGCAAGCTCAGTGTTGATCAAGTCTTCGATGCCGCCTCGGCCCAGCATGCGATCGAGGGCACCGTCAATGAGCGCCGACCGCTTGACTCCTGTCTCCTGATAAAGGCCGAGCAAGATGCGCAAAATATGGCGGCGGGTGCTGCCCCAGGTCGTAATCAAGTTTTGAATTAGAAAGTCGAGGGCGGGCAAGGTCCCGATATCACCAATTACCTGCCAAGCCTGATTACGCAAGCTTTCAGGCTGGTAGTCGTTGAGGGCTAGCGCCTGCAGCATGGGCAGAGCCTCATTGCCCAGGCGGGTTAGCGCAGTGACAGCGGCTTCTCGAGTCGATTTGTACTGGAGTGCCTTGAGCAGCGAAGGATAGTACTTTTTATACTGGGTCGCGGCGATCGCCTCCAACAGGGCCCGCCTCACCCGCAGCGAGGGATCTTGCAGTAGCTTGTCGATGTAAATACTGAGCGATTCCATGTAGTCGGCTTCGCCAAGGGCACGGCAGCCCATCACTCGCTCACGCTCCTCCTCGTGCACCAGCATTTTGCGCAGGGTGGCGGTGGCCTCAGCTCGCTCTCGAAGGTTGCCTCGCCGCAGCATTAGCGAGGCCGCTGTACCCCGAACGGCCGCATCTACCTCAGGCTGCAAGTAAGGCCGCAGGTCGTTGATGTCAAAGGTCTCTTCTGCCAGCCACACATATCGTAGGGCTAGGGCCAAGATATCCGGAGTTTGGTCGGGGCGCTCTAGCAGTTCCTGTACCTGCCTCGTGTAGGCTCCGCTGGGATACTCCAGCATCGCTTCTAGACTCTGGCGCTGTAGTCCTGAAGATAGGTCAGCTAGACGAGGGGCCAAAATTTCGCCGACGTTTTTAGGGTCAATGTGGCTGAGGAGCTCAATGCACGATCGCTTGTTGGCTTCTAGCCCCGGCTGCTCTAGCTGCTCAACAAAGGCTCGCTTGAGCACCCGCAGGTTGGCATCAGAGAACGTCAGCAGACCGCGCTCGGCCCCTCGCACCAGCAGATTGAGGTAGCGCGATCGCAGCAGCACCATAACGGCAAACCACACCAGCGCCGCCACGACCGTGCCCAGCAAAAACAGCCGCGCCTGTATCAGGGTGTCGCTGAGGCCAATGCGCTCACACAGAGCAATGGTCAGTAGAATGGCTACCCCTGTGCTTCCCATCGCTAGGGGCTCAGCAATACCGCTTACCCAGGACTGCACCGTACTGCGCACCTGGTCAGGAATCGGCTGAAACAAAATAGGCCTAGTCGTAGCAACCAGGGTATAGCGCAGCCATTCATCAAAGAACTTCAGCACTACTAGACCCACAAACAAGGCCGATACCGCTAGTCGGGTTGGATAGCTGAGCACCAGGGTAATCAGACCAATGGCTACAATCACCGAAGGCAGCACTAGCGCTACTTTAAATACTCCCTCCCGCTCAATTAACCGGCTCGAGGTAAACCACTGTGTAAACAGCTCTATGAGCCCCAGCAAACCGCTAAAGAAACCCAGAAAGGCGGCGATCGCGGCGACATCTAGACTCGATTCAAGCTGGTTGAGAAACTGAAACTCGATTGAGAACAGCAGCATTTGGGCCAGCACAAAAAAAGAGAACAGCAGCACAACGTACTGTTGAAAAGGACCCTGTAGTCGCTGACGCGATCGGAAGCTCTCTGCCGTCTCCGCGTCTTCGGCCTGACGTCGAGGGGAGTCTGGGAAGGCGTGCTTATAGCTACGGCTGAGGTAGTACAAAATGCCTGCCCCAGCGACCATGACTACGAAGGACAGCAGCAGCACGTTCGGCAGGCCAACGAGCTTCAGCAGCAGATATACCGAAAAACCGCTGATAACGTCGGCCACCAAGTTGCCGCTGCTGATAATGGGGTAGGCTCGCTTGATTTCGCGAATATTGAATAACTGATTGGCGGTTACTGAAAGATTGAGGTCGTTAAGCCCGTAGATAGCCTCGATCCACAGCCGCATGCCAAACACCATGGGTGCTACCAGCCAGGGCACCGTTAGCCCCCAGCGAAACCCTAAGACTGGTACGGCCATGAGCATGGCGATAATGACGATGACCCGGCGCAGTGGAAACAGTCGCTGTAGCCAGGAATACACCACGCTTAGCCCTAGCCCCACCCCAGCGCTAAAAATGTAGATTAATGGCAGGCTGGCCGCTCCATAAGTCTCTAGGAACAGCGCCGCTGAGCTAACTTCCAGCCACAAAATTCCCATGGAGGTGGCGGTATAGAAGGCAAACATGAGCAGCGTGCGCTCTTCTTCCCCAGAGCGCAGATTGATAATGTCTAGAAACCGCCCCCGCAGAGACTGAGTGTCTTGAACTGGACCAGATAAGCTCATGCCGAATGGAGTGACGTCAGGCCAATGCCTCAAGGATACCCAATCTAAAGGATGTGGGGTTGAGATAGGAGGGGTGAGAAATGGAAGTGGCGGAAAGAGCAAAAGGTGAAGAAAACGGTTAGCTACAGGGCTTTTCGAGATAACATTAGGGCTTACCCGTTTTGTCTTTGCCTAGCGGACCAGCTTCGGCGCTGAATCCCTTCATCAACTCTTCTTCTCAGTCCTATGGTTAACCCTTCTACGCTGCCCAGTTCTGCTGTGGCCCCCCAGCAGGCTATCAAGCACACGCTATCCGTACTGGTTGAGGACGAGGCGGGGGTACTGAGCCGCATTGCCGGTCTTTTTGCTCGGCGCGGCTTTAACATTGAGAGCCTGGCCGTAGGGCCGGCTGAAACCCAGGGTATTTCTCGCATTACCATGGTCGTGCCGGGGGATGATGCCGTCATTGAGCAGCTCACCAAGCAGCTCTATAAGCTGATCAACGTACTCAAGGTCAATGACGTTACCGATACTCCCTGCGTCGAGCGGGAGCTGATGCTGCTCAAGGTTAATGCCAGCAGCACCAGCCGGTCTGAGATCATTGAGTTTGCCCAGATCTTTCGGGCTCGTGTAGTCGATGTGTCGGATGATTCTCTCACCCTAGAGGTGGTGGGCGACCCCGGCAAGATGGTAGCCATTGTGCAGGTCCTGAACCGCTTTGGCATCCGCGAAATTGCTCGCACCGGCAAGATCTCTCTGCCCCGCGAGTCCGGCGTCAATACCGAATACCTCAAATCGCTGGAGCGGAAGCTCCAGTAATCTAGGATCACCAAGACAGAAGCTTCACGGTACTTGCTTGGAGCCCCTCTAACGCGGCTTTTCAGAAGTAAGGTGCTTGGCCAGCTGACAGGGCTAGCGAGTACGTCTTACCGTGCTGATTTGTACACCAAGGTCTAGCCCAGAGCTGTCGATGTTCTACCGGTGTCCACAGCTAGGCTTGAATGAGTTTTACCCGAGATTTTTCTATGTCTACCCAATCTACCATTCCTGTTGTGGTCAACGGTGCCTGCGGCAAGATGGGTCGCGAGGTGATTAAGGCTGTAGCCCAGGCTGAGGGGATAACCCTGGTTGGAGCTGTGGACAAAAATCCTGCTCAGCTGGGCCAAGACATTGGTGAGGTAATTGGCTACCAGCCGCTAGAAGTACCGATTATGAATGATCTATAGGCCACTCTCGTGGCGGCCCAGAGCCAGGGGCTCGCCGTCATGGTCGACTTCACTCACCCCGACGGCGTGTACGAATCGGTGCGGGCCGCGATCGCCTACGGCGTGCGCCCTGTCGTCGGCACCACCGGCCTGAGCAACTCGCAGATTCTCAACCTGGCGGAGTTTGCCGAAAAGGCCAGCATTGGCTGCCTAATCGTGCCCAACTTCTCAATTGGAGTGGTGCTGATGCAGCAGGCGGCCCAGCAGGCGGCCCAGTATTTCGATCACGTTGAGATTATCGAGCTGCACCATAACCAAAAGGCTGATGCCCCTAGCGGCACAGCTGTGCAGACGGCTCAAATGCTGGCAGAGGCGCAGAAATCCTTTAATTTGCCCCTCGTTAAAGAGACCGAGACTATCCCCGGAGCGCGGGGAGGAGCCACGGCAGAAGGCATCAACATCCACAGCGTGCGGCTGCCGGGGCTGATTGCCCACCAGGAGATTTTGTTCGGGTCGGCGGGGCAGCTGTATACCCTGCGTCACGATACTAGCGATCGCGCCAGCTTCATGCCGGGAGTGCTGCTGTGCATTCGCCGGGTGATGGCCCTCAAGTCACTAATCTACGGGTTAGACAAGGTGCTCTAGGTGCTCTGTCGGGGACTAGGGCTGCTCTATCCGGCGCTGCTGACGGGCCATCTGACGCGATCGCACTCGTCGAATAAGCGGCAGCCCGCCAAAATAGCTCAGGGTTCCCGCTACCAAACCCACAGCGGTGCTGCCCAACATCAGCCGTACTGATACTTCAGTGCCCATGTCCATCCAGCCTCTGAGGCTATCCAAGTCTTGAAAGCTCTGAGCGGCACCGCCCCCCAGCAGCCAGTAGCCCACCTGGTAGTTGAAGGCAAAAATCGGCACGTAGGTGAAGGGATTGCTGACCCAGGTTGAAGCTGCCGCCATGATGCGGTTGCCCCGCAGCACGGTTGCCACCGCTATGCCGATAATGATCTGAAACCCGAATAGGGGAAAGCAGCCAGAAAACACCCCTGAGGCTAACCCTCGAGCCAGCTGCTCGGGAGTGCCCTGAAGCCGCAAAAACCGCAGGTACACGTAGCGAAGCTGCCGCCGCCACTGGGGCTGAGTCGTTTTTTGCATCACGGGCTTAGGGCTAGGGAGTGGTTCAGGTAAAGAGCTATCGGTTGCGGACGTAGACGTAATAGACATAGAAGCAGTTACACCAGAAGCTAGATTCCCTTGACAGTGACAAGGGAGAGGAGAGAAGGGGCCAACAACGGAAGCAGCTTTTACCGGCGAGGTAGACTATACCCTAGAATTTTTTGAGAACTTAGCTGTGAAAGCTTAGAAGCAACGTAAAGATTTTTCTCTATTCTACCCACCAGACTAACGCTTTATCGGGCTCTGTCTGGGGCTTCAGTATCACTTCATTGTTCAGGATAGACAAACAGCATGGACGGCAGCCGTGTCTCTGCGCCAGCAGAGGCGTTACCCTTAGTCACCCAGGGCGAGACAATCGCTGCGATCGCCACCGCTATTTCTCCTCAGCAGGGCAGCGTTGGCATTGTTCGGCTGTCGGGAGCTACAGCAGTGGCGATCGCCCGTACCCTGTTCTCTGCTCCTGGCAAGCAGCCCTGGGAGAGCCACCGCATTCTCTACGGTCAGGTGCTGGATCCTGTCACTCGGCAGCCTGTAGACGAAGCCCTGCTTTTGCTGATGCTGTCTCCTCGTTCCTATACCCGCGAAGACGTCGTGGAGTTTCACTGCCACGGCGGTCTGATGGCGGTGCAGCAGGTGCAGCAGCTCTGTGTAGCCCAGGGGGCAAGGCTGGCGGAACCGGGAGAGTTTACCCTGCGAGCCTTTTTAAACGGGCGGCTTGACCTAACCCAGGCGGAGGGGGTTGC
>JBARUP010000332.1:0-2340 GCA_049645805.1 Nodosilinea sp. | reverse complement strand
ACCCAGCACCTCTTTGATCACCTTTGAGCGCGACATTCCCTGGGCCAGGGCGTTGGTTACCGCGATGATCAGGGACAGATCTGGCCCCTGGGAGGGCTTTTGAAACTCGGTTCGGCTGGTAACCGATTCGGCTGTATCAATTGCTGTGCCGTGGTTACCGCGAGTTATGCCACCGGTTATTGAGGCCGAACTTAGTTCGGGTACTTCGTAGGCCACCATCGGCAGCCATTCTTTGATTTCTGAGTGGTAGAAGACCGCCTGCTTCGGCGAGAACGATCGCTCAAAAATCACCTCATCCTCAATCGGCGGAATGCTGGTATCGGACTTCCGCAGGCTCTCCAAATGGCTCTGGCTGCTGGGAGTCTGGATGGTCAGCAGGTCGAACGTGGCTCGCATACCGCCGCTGACCCCGATATCGCCCACCAGCGACGACTGAGTAATGGCCCACAAGGCGCGATCGTCCGTCTCCCCCGATGACAGCTCCATGGTGAGCTGCGACTTCAAGAACCCCTCATACCAGGCCTTAAAAGCCGTCTTCATCATCGCCAGCTCGTCAATGATCAGCACCTTGGGCCGCTGGGGCAGCTGCCGCCAGGCAAAGATAAATTTCTGCATCTGCTCACAGATGTCGTCGATGTCTTCTTTGCTCTCTAGCGAATCAGCCATGAATCCCAGCACGTTGTCGGCCTGCTTCCAATAGCCGTGCTCCTTGGGGTGATACTTGGGCTGGATCACCCACACCACCGCACCCTGTTTCACCTGGGCCTGCCGGTAAGCATGGGCCACCGTCAACCCTTTGCCAACCCGAGGGTTAGCCGAGATCAAGGTAGGCCGCATACGAGCTGCGAGGATGGCGGCGGGGTTGCCCACCCGAAAGGACTCAGTCGCCCCGGCAAAGGGCACCTGCCCATTCCACCCCTGCGGCTCTGGCTCAAACTGAGGGCCTGCGTTGGTTGAAGACCGGCCCTCAAGGGCCATCGCTACCTTAGGCTGCTCTCCCCCCACCGCCCAGGCCACTCCACAACTTACTGACATCAACCCAAACGCAATCGCCGCTGGCAGATAGGGATAGGTTTTCTCGTAGCGAATTTGAGCCCCATTGGCGAAGGCTTCCAGGTCAGCCGGAGTAAGGTTGCTGGCAGGCCGTTGCAGGCCACAGAACAGCCCCAGAGCAGCCGCCCCCATGGAGCCATAGAGCAGATGGTTAGTCTCTAACTTCATGGGCCTGCACCTCTTCAGACAAAGAGTGTTGCCGGTCGTGGTACTGCACCAGGTTTTCGATCGCCACCACCGCCAGGTTGGTCGGCGGGTCTTGGGGCAGCGCCGCCAGCGATCGGGCCACCTCCACGGCCTCGACTCTGAAGAGCGCCGCCTGGGCCTGTCGCCAATCGCGATCGCCCTTGGCGGCATCTAACATTACCTGGGCATCGCGCTGGTAACGGTTGAGGGGGCAAATGAGCTGCTGCTGGTAGCAGGGGTCAGTGGGCTTTAGAACGTCCTGTTCTGCCTGCTGGCGGTAGCGATAGGCCTCATTGTTGAGCACTGACCGACCGACATCGGTCAGCACCAAACGGCTGTCTTCGTAGTTGCCCGAGAGCCGGTCTTGGGCCGCAGCCAGCACGTTCTCGTAGTTAGGGGCGGGCAGTTCGCTCTGGTAGGTGCCCTCGTCACCCGTGCGGCCAGAGTGCGCAAAGGCGAAGGCAATACCAGAGAGGGCCGCCACCGCGATGCCACCGGCAGCCCAGTAACGGCGGTTTTGCCACCAGGGAACCGGGGCCAGGTAGATATTTTGGATAGGCGATGCACTGCCAACGACCTCGCGACGGTATTCGAGGGGGACGGCAGGGGGAGTGAATTTGGCTTCCATGATGGTTGCAGGCGTAGTGGGGTAATTCCTATGAGCAGGTGCTAACCGGGGTTAGTACATCAACAAGATGAGGATGGTGGTTAAAAGGAACAATGCACCTAACCAGCAGCGGCTGTATTGGGGGCGTCTGCGACTACGCCCAACTCCTTTCCCACCGTCTGCTGCAGTTGCGCGTGGGTGGCCAAAGCGGTATTCACCTCTGTGATCGCCGATCGCCATTTCATGGCCCAGCTGTCGGCCTGACTCAGCCGCCATCCCCAGCAGGGCGTTTCTAAAGCTGGCCTGGTTGCCCTTAAACGCGCCCAGCGCCTGGGTGAGTTGCTGCTGTTGCAGGTGGCGGCTGAGTTCGTTGTTGACGCCCCGAGTTGCCAGCGGCGGGGGCGTGTAAACCGATAAACCATTGCCCAACACCTCAACGTGCTGCGCAGGGGGCGCGGGCGGTTTAGCAGGGATAAACAAGGTCTGAGCGATGC
>JBARUP010000331.1:0-7089 GCA_049645805.1 Nodosilinea sp. | reverse complement strand
ACTCGCTACTTGGTCAACGACGCCTGCGTGCTCCTCGACAAGCCGAATATCTACGGCTCCATCTTTAGGTTTGAGGGCCAGGCTACGGTCTTCAACTACCAGGGTGGCCCTAACTACCGCGACTTGTATCCCGAGCCGCCGCCGCCGGGACTGGTCCCTTCTTGCGCCGAAGGTGGTGTGCTAGGCGTGTTGCCAGGTATTATCGGCGTCATTCAGGCTAACGAGACCATCAAGGTTATTTTAGGCACGGGCAATACCCTCAGCGGTCGCCTGCTGCTCTACAATGCCCTGGAGATGACCTTCCGAGAGCTAAAGCTGCGCCCTAACCCAGTGCGGCCCGTGATCGAAAAACTGATCGACTATGAAGAATTCTGCGGTATACCCCAGGCGCGTATGGAAGCTGAACAAGAGAAAGCTAGACTCGTTGAGATGACCGTAACCGAACTCAAGCAGGTGCTGGATAGCCAGTCTGATGACATACTCTTACTCGATGTGCGCAATCCCAACGAGTACGAAATTGCTCGCATTCC
Organism: Nodosilinea sp.; assembly: GCA_049645805.1. Taxonomy (GTDB): domain Bacteria; phylum Cyanobacteriota; class Cyanobacteriia; order Phormidesmidales; family Phormidesmidaceae; genus Nodosilinea. The sequence continues at coordinate 6,559 of JBARUP010000331.1, read as the reverse complement.
TGGCTCGGTGCTGGTGCCCCTGCCCGACATCGAAAACGGCGACGGCGTAGAGAAGGTGAAGTCGCTGCTCAACGGCCATCGGCTGATTGCCCACTGCAAAATGGGCGGGCGATCGGCTAAGGCCCTGGGCATTCTCAAGCAGCACGGCGTTGAGGGCACCAACGTGAAGGGCGGCATTACCGCCTGGAGTAAGGAGATCGACGCCTCGGTGCCTGAATATTAACTGGCGTTTTTGCAGCATGCCTCGATGGAAACTCTTCCATCGGGGCACTTTAGTTGAATAGATAAGACTGGTTCTAGCCCTGCTTAGTGGCGATCGCGATACGCTCTGCCAAGGAATTCTGGCGGATGCCTCGGCCTGAATGATTCGTTCTACCAGGGAGTTGTTATCATCGGGCACGGGTTCTTGGGAGGTTAGGGTAAGCGATGACACGGTTGAGCCGTTATCTGAGATGGGCGATCGCCTTCAAGAACAGAATTCCCATTACCCTGAAAGGTGGGTCTTTAGCCATCGTAGCGATTACCTTTGCTACTCAGCCCGTCTGGGCTATTCCAGGTCAAACCGCCAACCGGGCCACCACCTGGATTCGCAACAACCCCACCCTCAAGCCTGCTGCCAATGAACGGTTGACAATTAACCGAATGGTGGCCCCTGGACAACGGTTCACGTTTCAGGCGCTGGTATTTCCTGTCAGTGGTGTAGCGCCCGCCCCAAACCGCCTTCAGATCCGCACCGAGCGGTTTAGCCTTACCGACCACGCTAACCCGATTGACGGCGATCGCCTTGATGAATCGCTGCGGGCAATCTACGGTCAGGAGATATTTAACGACTACCGCCAGGCCGAGGTGCTGATCCGCTACCCGGCGCGGGGGGCGAGACCTGCGGCTGCCGACAACCCCAATCTGGTGCTGCGGGGTGAAGTGCGAGAAGGCGAACAGTTTGCCTATTGGCAAGAGATTGCCTACGATCGCGCCGGTACCGCCTACCTAGGCCGGATGGCCGTGTTTCTCAAAGCAGACCTGCCCGCCCTACAGACTCAGCTAGATCCTTAGGGTATAGAGAGTAGCGTCAGGCGTGTAGCCAGGTCGTTGCCAGGGGCAGCGCCGCCGTCAATAACCAGACCAGGTGGTCTATCGCTGATGCCCTTTCAGCCCTCAGGCTCGGTTCTATTAGGGCATTGACTCGCTGCTCTAAACGGCTCGGCGATAGCGCATTGAAGCCCACACAGGGCTCAATGTCGGTGCCTAAATCAGTAGACTGCGTGGCAAGGGTCATCTGGCGAGCTAGTTTTACCAACAATTCTGCTAGCAGCAGCGGATCGCTAGTGTGAGCCGCCTGCTGGTCGGCTCGAATTTCGCGCAGCAGCAGCAGCTCTTCCCACAGGGCACCGGTGTTGGGCAGCCAAAAGGTAAAATGACGCACGACGCCCAGCCAGAAAAACCAGAAGGGATCGTAGTAGTCGGCGTGGGCCTGCTCATGGGCCAGGGTAGCCTGCTGTTCGCCGGGGGTTAGCTGGTCTAGCCAGCCCTGACTGACAAGTAGCGACGATTGCCACAGGCCCACCTGAGCCGCGAGGGGCACGTCGGTGGGCACCCAGCGAGCCTGATTTCCCTGGGGTAAGGTGATTTGGGGGTAATGTCGCAGCTGTTGATGTATGGCTAGGGCTCGCCCAAGAGAGTAAGCCAGCACCCCGCTGAGAAAGATAAGAAAGCCTAGGCTTACCCAGCATCCTACCGGGCTAACCGACCGGCCCATCATCGTGCCGTGGTGCCCCATGGAGAGCACCGCCCCAGCGGCCATCACAACCATTAGGGGTGGTAGGCAAAAGGTGCTAAGAGCGGCCTCCCATCGGGTATGCCAGGAGGCTTGAAGATCAGCCTGTGACCACTGCCACCGCCATGCTACTACCGACACAATAGTGAGCAAAATCAGGCTGCTGTGCATCACGCCTCTGGCTTGGCACGCAGGGAGCGCAGGCGCTCAGCGATCGCGTCGAGCTGGTCAAGTTCAGCGGTATCGAGGCTGTCGGCGAACGCGGCGACAATGTCAGGGCTGCCCACCGCCAGAAAGCTCTGAAGCTGCTGATGGGCCGTCAGCAGCTCGGCCTCCTGTTGCGATACCGTAGGCTGCCACTGGTACCGTCGCAGATGCCCTGAACTTAGCTTGATAGATTCGCGCCGCAGCCAGCCCTTTTTAACTAGTCGATGAAGCACTGTCGTTACCGAAGCCTGGGCCAGATCGCGATCGGGGTCGGCCAAAATATGGTCATGAATGTCTCTAGCTGTTGCTCCACTCTTGGCCCAGATGATGGCAAGAATTTCGGCTTCTAGGGGGCCGAGGAAGAGCTGGCTAGGGCGGTGGTGGGGAAGGGGAGACATTTGGGGAGTGGGGGAGGAAGTAGGGAGGTGGATAAAGGGGCAAGTTCTAGTTTAGGGGCAGAGGGGAGAGGGTGGCCAGACGCTGAGTAGAGGGGAGAGGGTGGCCAGACGCTGAGTTTACGGTCTGTAATGTTTGACAAGCCGTCTTTTGATTGAAAGGGCATCTGCCCGGACAATGTTTCAAGAGAAGATTTTTGTCGGCAAAAGGAGAATGAAGAAAATTACTCTAATGTTGGCGGTCACTCTGGTGGCCCTTACCCTGTGGATGACTCCTACGGCCCAAGCTGCTGATCTAGCTCACGGTGGTCAGATCTTTGGCAACAACTGTGCAGCCTGTCACATCGGCGGTGGCAACGTTGTTAACGGAGCTAAAACCCTAAAGCAGGCCGACCTAGAAAAATATGACATGGCTTCATTAGAAGCCATCACCGCCCAGGTGACCAATGGCAAAAACGCTATGCCTGCCTTCAAAGGTCGGCTCAGCGATGAGGATATCGCTGATGTAGCGTCCTACGTGCTGAGCCAAGCCGAACAGGGTTGGTAGTTTAAGTCTCGTTTATCCAGTTCTTATGATCCCTTGCCGCCAGGGCAAGCCGGGTTTCTTGTTGCTAAGGAGATGCTCCTATGGGCATTGGTCAGCTAGCTGTAGTATGTTTGGGGCTATTGCTCAGCCTGAGCTGGCCCAGTCAGGCTCAGGCTAGTTCACTACCCGAGCCGACCAGCAGCGATCGCTGCTTCTTAGCGATTCAGCTAGAGCACTACGAGGATGCGATCGCCTCTTGCACCCAGGCTATTGAGCACCAGGCTGAGATAGTTGACCACCGCCTTAACCGGGGCTTAGCCTTTTACCGCAGCGGCTATTTTGCTGAAGCGATTGCCGACAATACCCAGGTTCTAGTTGACCACCCCGGCGACTATCGGGCCTACTACAACCGGGGGCTAGTGCACATTGCTCTGCATAGCTTTTCAGCGGCGATCGCTGACCTCGACCAGGCGGTAGCGTTTGCCTTTGACCCAGTAGCGCTGGTCGATATTTACGACGATCGCGGCCTGGCCAAGCTGATGGCGGTCCGGCTCGAAGCCGCTCTAGGTGACTTTGATCGAGCTTTGGCCCTCAATGGTAACGATGTGCGGGCGCTATTCAACCACGGCTGCGCCTGTCACCAACTGGGCCGCGTCAGCGATGCCCTAGCTGACCTCAATCAGGTGCTAAATCTAGAACCCAATCACGCTCGTACTTATTTAAAGCGGGGGGTAATGAGGAAGGCGCTGGGCGATCGCGCTGGTAGCCTAGCTGATTTGCACCAGGCCGCAGACTGCGCCCAGGCCCAGGGGCAGACTTACCTACGCCACTACATCCTTACCTTACTCAACGAGTGGCAAACCCCCAGTACGTCACTCGGATAGATTCCGTCTGTCTGAGCCTGATTTGTGTTTTATTCACCAGTTATATAGATATGCCAATGCATTCGCCAACTATCTCAACCCCTTGGCTTAGCCCCGCTCTAGCGCTGCTGACTCTGACCTTAGCTCTAGGCGGTGGCCAAGTTTCCCGAGCTGATATGGGCCACGGCCATACTCCCGGCCAGGAGATGAACGACGGCCATACAAACAGTCATGGTGATGGCCACAGCAATAGCAGCGATGGTCATCACCACGGTACCCTTGAAATTCCTGCTGGTCAGCCTGTACCAACGGTGACGATAGTGGCCCACCCCGACCCGGTGCAGGGCTGGAACCTAGAAGTTCAGACTACTAACTTTAGCTTTGCGCCGGAGCAGGTTAACCAGGCCAACCGGCCTAACGCAGGTCATGCGCACTTATATATCAATGGCGAAAAGATCACGCGGCTCTATGGGCCATGGTTTCACTTACCCTCTTTGCCCAGCGGCAGCAACGAGATTACAGTGGGCCTGAACGCCAACGGTCACGAAGCGTTTACCCACGACGGCCAGATAGTCGAGTCTAGTGTCGTTGTTGATGCCCCCTAGTCATCGTCTCCAACACCTACTCACCCGCTTATCCACCCACTGACTCCAATACCCACTGCTTAAGCAGTCCGTTCACCTGTTCGGGCACCTCGTCGTGGGGGCAGTGACCCGCCTGGAGATAGTGCTCGCTCAGCGTCGGGTAGTGTTCGCGAAACTGGGCTCCCTTGTCGCGGCAGTTCATCCAGGGGTCGCCCTCGCCCCAGAGCATCAGCAGGGGGCAGGTAAGCTTTTGCAGCAGCAGGTCGACCTTTTCGCCCTGGCGCGATTTAAATACGGAGGCAAATACTTTCGCAGCACCGGGGTCACCGGAGGGGCGGCGAATGTCTTCGACAAGCTGGTCAGTAATAGCGGTTTTATCGACATACACCTGCTGTAGGGTGCGGCGAATGGTAGCGGGCTGACGCACGTACTGAAACAGCAGCCAGCTCGGCAGCGGCTGTAGCATAAGCGACTGAACGGCCTTGGCGATCGGGTTTGGTGGAGGTGGTGGAGTCTGGTCTGGGGTAGAGAACGGTCCAGCGCTGTTGAGCAGCACCAGCCCAGCGGCGGATTCAGGATGGTTGGCAGCCACGCACAGCGATGCGTAGCCGCCGAGGGAGTTGCCTGCCAGCACCGCTGGACGACCGATTACCTCGGTAATAAATTCGTGGAGCTGAGCCTGCCACAGGTCGCCGCTATAGGCCCAGTCGGGTTTGGCCGATCGGCCAAACCCAAGCAGATCGATGGCCCATACCTGAAAGTCGGCCTGCAAACCCTCAATGTTCTTGCGCCAGTGGTCAGTGGAGGCACCAAACCCGTGTACCAGCAGGAGCGGCGGGCGATCGGGGCGATCGCCTCCTCCCACGACATAGTGAATGGCCTGGTCACGCCAGTACCAGTAGGTACCCTGCTGGCCGGTGGACAGAGAGACAGAAGCAGTGGGCATAGCCGTTAGATTAGCGGTTGTGTAAACAAATATTAACTACGATGGTAGCGAATTTTGCCTTGACAAGCCTGGGAAGGTGACAAAACGCCGAATACCAGGCATTGTTTCAGAGGAATACTCTTAGGCCTGCTCCTATGGCTGCCCTGTCTCGCCCCCGCCGCTCGGCACGTCGCGAATTTTCTAAATACGATGTCCGTCGGCCAAAAACTCTGTGGTTTGAGCGTCTGATGGCTGCGGTGGCGCTGCTGAATTTAGTTTTGGTCATCGTTGATCTTAGCTATATTCCCCTGCGGGATCAGTATTTGCGTTTTTTACCTAGGTTGACCACCTGGTATGGTGAAACGTTTAAGGGCATTGAGCCGCACCGGTTTACCGCCAACTATTTGGCTACGGTTGACGAACTCGAGGATCAAGTCGCCCAAACCGGGCTAGCGTCTGCTCAGGCGCAGTCTATTCTGCTCGATTTACAGCAGCAGAGCGCCGCAATGATTGCTGAAAACCCGTTTCAAGTTGCCAACCGATCGGGCAATCTGGAGCAGATTAAGAACGAGATACGCGATCGCACTGGGCTTGAGTCAGCTACCAACTCGTTTGCCGAGTTTTGGAGCTCTGACTACCTGAGCGAAGCGGGCTTCTCGTCAGAAATGGCGTTCTTTAAAGATGATATTCAGCCCCTAGTCGAAACTAATTTCTTTCGGCATATCGCCGTCCACGGTGGGTCTGTAGATCTGTTTTGGCGCATTGACGTGTGGTTCAACCTGCTCTTTGGTCTGGAGCTATTGGCTCGCGGCATATACCTCGATCGCCGCTACAAAAACTTTACCTGGCACGACGCGATTCTCTGGCGCTGGTACGATCTGCTGCTGATTTTTCCGTTTAGCGGTTTGCGGATGCCCTGGCTGGCGCTGTCCCGCATTGTTCCCGTAACCATTCGCATTAATCAGTCGGAGCTAATCAACCTAGCCCCTCTGCAAAGCCGAGTTAGCCGGTTTGTGATTAGCCACGTGGCGGTTGAAATCACTGAAATGGTTGTGCTGCGCATTATTGACCAGATCCAGACCCTAGTGCGCGACGGCAGCGTGGCCGGGGCGATTCTTGAGCCCCGATCGCGCCGCTATATCGAGGTGGGTGGCGTTGACGAACTAGAGGTGCTTTCCCAGCGGCTGGCGGCTCTGACGGTTTACAACGTGCTGCCTCAGGTCAAACCTGAAATCGATGCCCTGCTCAAACACACCGTTACCCAGGGGTTTGAGCAGGCCCCAGT